>JAHEEQ010000216.1 GCA_024640585.1 Micrococcales bacterium | reverse complement strand
CGGTTTATGAAGGTAAAAACTCCATTGTAAAAAAATGGATTTCACCTAAGTTTGGTATGGCTGGTTGGCGTATCGATGTTGGAAATATGACAGGTGTGCAAGGCGCTGAAAATCATCACGTTGAAGTCATGCAAGGTATCCGCCAGGCGATGCAGGAAGTAAACCCTGACACTTGGTTGGTTGCTGAAAATGGCGATTTTATAGCAAGTGATTTAAACGGGCTTGGGTGGCAAGGTGCGATGAACTATCAAGGCTTTATGCGCCCATTCTGGAACTGGATCAATCGCAATCCCGAAATTACAGGTGGTTTCCAGGGGCTTCCATTTGCAATGCCAAAGATCAATGGAAAACAGTTGGTTGAATCTATTCAAGAGTTCAATGCCTCTATTCCATGGCGCTCACTAACTGCCAGCATGATGTTGCTGGATTCGCATGACACAGCACGGTTTAGAACCGTTGTTTTAGGGGATATTGCAGCCCATAAAACAGCTATGGCGATGATGTTGTCATACCCAGGTGTGCCCTCAATATTTGCTGGAGATGAGATCGGGTTAGAAGGATCATGGGGCGAGGATGCGCGGCGCACCATTAATTGGGATGATCGAAGTGGTTGGGATACTGAATTCTTCGCAGAGGTGAAGCGACTTGTAAAACTTCGCAAGACGCAGGATGCCCTGATCAACGGTGGCTTACGGTGGGTATCTGTGGAGAATGATTACATCGCCTACCTACGCGAATCTAAGAAGCAATCACTTCTTGTTCTAGTCTCACGAGGACCAATTAATGCAACTATTGATTTGAGCAGCTTTGGATATCAAGTTACCAAGACACATTATGGACATGAAGTTAATGGTGAAATTTTTTCAATTAAATCAGAGGTTGCGACTCAAGGAGTTTGGGAAGTTAAATGAAAAAAATTCTAGTCGCTGTTGCGCCAATAATTATTGCAACAGCATTAATCACCCCAACGCAAGCGGCAGAAGATCTCTCATCACTTTCTCGCCCGATCGCTCGTGGACCACTTGCAGGTGAATCTGTATATTTTGTAATGACAGATCGTTTTGCAAATGGAGACCCTTCAAATGATGGCGGTGGCCTAACTGGTGGGCGACTTGGTGGCGGAGATGATCCGACTGATATTGCTTACTATCACGGTGGAGATTTCAAAGGATTAACTGAACACCTTAAATACATCGCTGGACTTGGATTCACTTCAATTTGGATTACGCCACCTGTTGTCAATCAATTTGTTCAACAAGGCTCTGCTGGATACCACGGCTATTGGGGTACAGATTTCACAACAATTGATCCGCACTACGGAACTGAGACTGATTTTAAAAACTTTGTATCTGAGTCCCATAAATTAGGCATGAAAGTCATCGTTGACATTGTTGTTAACCACACAGCCGATGTCATCAAGTACACAATTGGTTCAACCTCATATCGTGAACCTGCAGATTTTCCCTATAAAACCTGTACCGGCAAGGTTTTTGATCCAGCAAAAGTGGCTGGTTTAGCCTCTTTCCCGCAGCTCTGCGCAAAGAACTCCTTTGCCTATGTGCCTCGCACATCTACCTATGACAAGAGTATTAAGAAGCCTGCTTTTCTCAATGACTTAACTAATTACCACAATCGCGGTGACTCAATTTGGTCAGGAAGCTCTGTCACCCAAGGGGATTTCTCTGGCTTGGATGATATTTTTACTGAAAAACCCGCAGTTGTAAAAGGCATGACAGATCTTTGGTCGAACTGGATAACCCGATTTGATATCGATGGATATCGAATTGATACCGCAAAGCATGTGAACCCTGAATTTTGGAAGGCGTTTCTTCCCAAGGTCTTAGCAACAGCAAAGGCTGCCGGAAAAACAAACTTTCCAATCTTTGGAGAAGTTGCAGACTCCGATATTCCATTCTTGGCAAGTTTTGTCACTGAACAAAAGTTTCCCGGCGTGCTTGATTTTCCATTCCAAGCAAAGGTTTCACGTTTTGCAAAGGCTGGTGGTGGAGCAGCAGATCTAGTGACTTTGTTCAACGCAGATGATCTATATACAACAACAAATACAAGTGCATACTCACTGGCAACATTTCTTGGCAACCACGATATGGGCCGCATCGGTCGCTTTATTGCAATAATCTCCGAGAGCGATGGCCAGAAGGTTTTAGTTGAACGCTCTGAACTAGCAAATGCACTTCTATTTACTTTACGCGGTGGGCCGGTTCTTTATTACGGTGATGAAAAAGGCATGACAGGTGACGGCGGGGATCAATTAGCTCGCCAAGATATGTTCCCAACTCAAGTAGAGGTTTGGAAGAGCGAATTACGAATTGGTAATTCCCCCATCGGAAATGCATCTGCATTCTCTGTTAAGAATCCGCTAGAAGACAACATCATCGCTTTACAAGGTCTTTATGCAAATAATCCAGCGCTTAAAATTGGTTCACAGCAACTTAGATATGGTGATGGTTCTGTATTTGCAATTAGCCGTTTTGCTGAAAACCAAGAGATTGTTGTCGCCTATAACTCTAATGATGAACCACAAAAAGCGTCATTTACAGTTTCGACAAAGGGATCACAGTGGAGTACTTTGTTAGGAAAGGCCGATGTAACGGTCAAGGATCAATCGATGACAGTTTCACTTCCATCGCGCGGATGGGTGATTGTGAAAGCTGATTCATCATTTGCTCCTCAAACTCCGCTATCGATCTCATTACTAAATCCAAAGCCTGATTACTCAACACCAGGTTGGAGTGCACTGTCGGCAAAGGTTCCAGGAAATGATTTTGTTGAAGTCACATTTGCAATTCGCCAATCTGGTAAGAGCTGGCAAATTCTTGGCACCTCCGATCACCGTACATTCAAGGATGACAATGTCGCGGGTGGATTGCATCGCGTGTTCCTACATAATCGTTTGTACAAGTCAGGTACAAAATTTGAAATCGTGGCTATCGCTAAAAATACCTTAGGAGAAAAGGTAAGTTCAAAGATTATTAACTACACCGTTAAGTACTAAGCCAAAAGCGAAGCGGATCATGTAAATACTTAGCCCATGATCTTTCGTT
>JAHEEQ010000210.1 GCA_024640585.1 Micrococcales bacterium | reverse complement strand
GAGAAGAAGAGGGCTTGCCACAAAAGTCCGTGCGCTTTGACTCGTTGGCTAATGAGTGCATACGTGTGCTGAAGGTTGAGATTGAGCGTGGCATCCGCGCCAATACCAACATGGACTACATACGGGCATTGAACAACTACTTGATTCCGTTCTTCGGCAAGATGCAGCTGTCAGGCATCACAGCCCAAAAGGTTGCTGAATACGAGTCTTGGCGAAACCAAAAGATGGGCAAGATGCCCATTAGCAGCACACTGGCAAATCACAGTAGTGCGTTCAATCGTGTGATTGACTTGGCAATCCAGCAGGGTTCAATCAGCGACAAAGTTGGTATTCCAAGGCTAAGCCGTAAAGGTCGCAAGGGCTCGGCTAGACCCGCATTCACACAAGATGAATTGAAACACTTGCTGGAATACTTGCCCAAGTGGTGCTTGATGGCTGAGCGCAAGAACCACACTGAAATGCGCGAGTTGTTGCGTGACTATGTGGAAATGCTTTTGACCACAGGCATGCGCTCAGGGCGGGAGAGCATGAACATGCTTTGGAAACACATCGAGTGGTATTCGGATGGCAAGACTGATGTGCGCTATTTGCGTATCTGGGTTAGTGGCAAAACAGGGGGGCGCTGGCTAATTGCCAAACATCGTGCAGCCGAATCATTAACAAGGTTAGCGCAGAGGCAGAAAGTGGGCGCTAACTTGGATGAAGCTATTGCAGCCAAGAAAGATGCTTTTGTTTTTAGCCTAAGCACTGGACAGCGACCTACGAGCATGCACACTTCGTTTGAATTGCTGCTCAAGGACAGTGCCATGCGGGTTGACCCAATCACAGGCAAGAACCGCAGCCTGTACAGCTTACGTCATTGCTATGCGACTTTGGCACTGATGGATGGACAAATGGACATGCACACCGTTGCCAAGCAGATGGGTACATCAGTCGGCATGCTTGAGCAGCACTATTCAAAGATGACTGCCACAATGGCAGCTGAGAGACTGGCGTGAGTATCGTTAGGGGCTCGCGCAAAGATGTCGGTTAAACCGACATTCAGCAACGCGATGATCAAATTCTCAAACCTATTTAATGAATTGCGAGTCAAATTAATGTTAGATTGAACTTATGGAAGCCAAACGACACATAAATTCATATTCTCCAGACGAGCGCCAAAAAATAATGGCTAATCGACTCGCCGAAATTGTGCGTTCAAAAAATGGATCTTTTAATGAGTCTGATTATGTAAATAAAAGAAGTGAACTGGAGTTTCTTTGTAGTGCTGGGCATAAATGGGTAACCCAGGTTCAAACTGTTCTAAATGGATCTTGGTGTCGAGATTGTTGGGAAAAAAATTCTGCTGGAAAACATTTGAAACTTGTTGATGGTCTAAATCAAGCAAAAAAACTTGCTTTAGAACGAGGTGGAGTTTGTCTTTCAGAAAAATATGTAACTACAAATACCAAAATGAATTGGAAATGTCATAACGGACATGAATGGCAAGCTGTATTAAGTGACATAAAAAAAGGTTCATGGTGTCCAGAATGTGGAGCTGGAGCTAGAGAGCGATTAGTTCGTTTCTATTTTGACGAGATTACAGGGTCAAGATTTGTTAAGACAAAACCTGATTGGTTAACTAACTCACGCGGAAACCGAATGGAGCTAGACGGATTTAGCCCTAAGTTGAGAATCGCTTTTGAGCATCAAGGTGAGCAGCACTATCGTGAAGTACCTCACTTTAATCGACGTGACGAAACCTTCGTAAATAGAATAAATGATGATGAACAAAAAAGAAGGCTTTGTAAAGAAAATGATGTCAAATTAATAGAGGTCCCATATTTCGTCGAGACAAAAGATTTGCTTTATTGGATACATGAAGCTGTAAGAAATACGGACCCGAAGCTTAAATTAAAAGAAATTAAAGACGTTCAAAAATCTAACTATGTCCCAAGTACAGAGTTGGAAAAATTAAGAGAACTTGCTTTACAAAATGGTGGCGCGTGTCTTTCCAAAATTTATCTAGGAACTGATAAAAAACATTTGTTTAAGTGTTCCAAAGGGCATGAGTGGGAGGCTTTAGCTAATAGCATCAAGCAAGGTACTTGGTGTCCAGTATGTAAACCAGAAAGAATTGGCGAAAGTAATCGGAAGCATTCCATTGAATCAATGAACAGTTTGGCGAGAAGCAATTCTGGAAAATTTTTATCTACGCTGTTTGAGTCTGTAAATAAAAAATATGAATGGGAATGTAAATTAGGCCACGTCTGGCAAGCAGCTCCAACAGACATAGCTAAAGGCACATGGTGTCCATTTTGTGCAAAAAATAACATGCGTGGAACTATTGAGTCTATGAAGACCTTAGCTCGCGAACGTGGTGGTCAGTGTCTGTCTATCGAGTACATAAACTCTCAAACAAAATTAAGATGGAAATGCATAGAAGGGCACGAATGGGAGGCTCGGCCAGACAACGTGAAGAACCGTAAATCTTGGTGCCCAATTTGTTCAAAGAAAAAATCTTAAATTTAGAACAATGAAAATTTAATCCGTAGTTCTAAATTTCTGCGCTGCGGATTTTTGTAGTGAAGTACTTACGCTTTTGGGGTGGTGTTTTTTACTCACCCCCACCAGCGATCGCAAGATTTAACTTCGCAAGTTAGCTACGTTGGAGACAGTGGTGTGCCCAGCTTTCTTGGCTTGGTTTGCAGCCATGACAACATCAGTAAAAATTGTTCGCGCACTACCTCGACCTGCTGTAACTACTTGTTCTAGCGCGGCATCTGACGGCGGGGTTATGTGAGCGTCGGTATAGACACGGCGCAGGATGGGTAGCCAACTAGCAGTTGTAGACATGTTCATATCGATGACTACGCTACGGTTTTCAATGCCATCATCAATCATGTCTAGGTTGTTCGTTGTCATGATGAACACAACGTTTGGTCTGTTCATGATTGCCTTCAATCCAGCCTGTGCTGCTTCGGTCAAGTTGTCAATTTCATCCAAGATGACAAAGTGATAGCACGATTGATTCATTGAAATCAACTGCGTTCGATTCTGAATTTGCTGGGTCAGTTGTGCGCCGT
>JAHEEQ010000206.1 GCA_024640585.1 Micrococcales bacterium | reverse complement strand
TACAACGCAGTCGTTCGATTTTTAGAGACGATGCAAATTGACAACGAGCCAGAATATCAAGTGCTTTTGAAAGACTTTCCGTTTGAACCACACTGATTTGGATCTTTTCTGCCTCCTGCAAAACCTAGGGAAAACACTGGACGAGTTAGAAAAGCGTAACAACTTCAATCATTCAAAGTCTTTTATAACTGAAATTCAAATTGGACGATATGCAAATATTTTAGTTAAGAACAGAATTAACATTGAAGTGGACAGGGTCCGATCCTAAAACGTATTGGAGAATACTAAATGAAAAGAAGATTACTTATTCAGTGGATCGCAGCCAGTGCATCAACTGGATATTTATGGCCAACTACATCCGTAGCTCAAACAACAGCGTCTAAGTTTCCAGAAAAACCGCTCCGCATCATTGTTCCATTTCCTCCTGGCGGTCCTGCAGATGCTCTTGCTCGTCCATTAGCACAACAATTAGGTGACCGACTTAAGCAAAGTGTAATTATTGAAAATCGTCCAGGTGCAAACACAGTTATTGGTGCACAACACTTACTAAACTCACCTGCCGATGGTTACACCTTGATGTTGGCTAATGAGGCGGGACTTTCTTTGGCCCCAGCTGTAGCACCAATAATGGGCAATCCCCCACCCTATAAGTCTGAAACAGACTTTGCGGGTATTTCAATGTTGACCCAGTACGGCTCAGTAATGAGCATGAGTCCAACCGTTCCTGTACAAACACTCCAAGAGTTTTTGACGTATGCAAAGCAAAATCCAGGTAAGTTGAGTTATGCATCGGTTGGGGTAGGTAGTCAACCTCAAATGATGATGGAAATTTTGAATTTGACTGAAAAATTAGACATTGTTCACATTCCTTATCAAGGTGTGGCACCAGCTGTTGTTGATCTTCTAGCTGGACGCGTCCAAATAATGATCTCCGCACCAGCCGCACCTGGACCGCATATACGTGCAGGAAAGCTCAGAGGACTTGCATACTCTGGCACCCAGCGTCTGCAAACTTTGCCAATGGTTCCCACATTTGCTGAAGCTGGCTTACCCAATTACGAAGCGCGAGGCTTCTTTGGGATCATCATGCACGGTAATACTCCTGAACCGATTAAAAATATGCTCGCTGAGGCTATCTGGAGTATTGTGAAATCGCCAAATTATCAATCAAATGCCATCATGGCTAACGGTCTTGAGACAGCAACCGTGGAACCCGTTAATTTTCAAGCATTTTTAGCTAAAGACGTTCGAGACTGGAAAGCGCGAATTGAATCAATAAAGAACAGAATTAAGTAGAAATACCTGCCAAAGTACAAATTCTTGATCTAAGCCATCTGAAAAGTGGCTCTTTATGAGTACGCTCGTGCCAATAAATGCCGATACACATTTGCCCTAGTGACACTGGTGGCACGTATTGTTGAAAATTTTTATCTAAACAAACAAGATCAGCAAAACGCTTGGGAACAGTTGCAATAAGACTACTTGTTGAAAGTAAGCTAGGCACCATTAGAAAGCTTGGCTCCAGCACTCTAACGTCACGAGTAAGTCCTTCTAATGATAGAACTTTGTCCAATTGATCGTCGAAGTGGCTAGGCTGACTGGGAACAAGTTTGATGTGAGATAGTTCCATCAATGTTGGAAGCGTCAATGATTGATTGGAATCAATCACTCCCCTTCGAACCAAACAAGAAGCGGTATCGGTCCACAAATCACGGAAATGCAATCTACCCGTAGAAACTTCTTGCGGACCTAGTCCAAGGTCAATTTCCGCTCTTTCAAGTCTCTCGTGAATGCGAGTTCGATCAGCATTGCTAATCTTGATTGAAAGGCCTGGCGCCTCGACTTCCAATACGCGTAACAATTCAGGAAGTATCAATAAACGAACAATATCAGTTGCAGCAATGGAAATACTGCCTTGAAAACTTGATGGCTGAAATCCATGCTCAGTAGGCTGCGTCATTCGACGCATACCGTCCAAAACTTGATCCGCCTGCATGGCCAACTCAAGTGCTCGCGGTGTTGGAATCATTCCCGCAGATGACTTCACTAACAGGGGATCTCCAAACAACACCCGGAGTTTGGACAAAACAGAACTGGTCGCTGGTTGCGATAAGTCCAAAACTGCACCTGCTCTCGTCACATTCCGTTCTTTAATCAGAACAGTAAGGCAGTGCAAAGACCATGCATCTAAACGTGGAACATCCATTTTATTCAATGCCGATCATTCAAAAACAAGTATGGGCACTACGCTCATAAGTACAGACAATTTGAACCATCAATAACGTTAGAGAAACATTAGTTATGTCCACCAATGAAATTAACTCGTCAAAGCACATTGAGGTCAAACTCAATGATGAAGGTATCTTAACGATCACCATGAATCGTCCTCAGAAAAGGAACGCCATGAATGTGGAGTTTACCTTTGAAATGCAAAATTTGTTAGTTGCTGTTGCAGCCAGTAAAGCTGTCCGCGTGGTCATTCTTAAAGGAGCAGGAGAAGGTTTTTGTGCAGGAATGGACATCAAAGATTTCTTTGACATGTCGGAGCACGATGAAGCAAGCCTAATTGCAGCAAAAGAAGCTGCAAATCACTGGCGAGTTAGGCTTCTACGCAAACTACCTCAACCTACCATCGCCATGATTCATGGATTTTGTTATGGGGGAGGTTTTGCAATCGTAGAAGCATGCGATATAGCATTCTGTGCAGATACGACTAATTTTGCGCTCTCAGAGATCAATTTCGGACATTTTCCAGCGGGTCCAGTCGCAAAATCTCTGGCTTTGGCGATGCACCCACGCGCAGCTAGTTACTACTCTCTCAGTGGGCGTTCATTTAACGGGCCACAAGCGGAAGCAACCGGATTCATTACGAAATCCTGGCCTGCAGATCAATTAGAGGCGGAAACACTAAGCCTTGCACGTGAACTTGTTTCTAAAGATCCAATTGCACTCCAATTCACAAAAGAAAGTCTAGAGCATGTGAAAAGCATGGATTGGGATGCTGCCTTAAGCTACAACACAGCAAAATTTACTGAGTTGAAATCACTTCAAAAAGGAGAAACATCCAGAGCAGCATCGGT
>JAHEEQ010000202.1 GCA_024640585.1 Micrococcales bacterium | reverse complement strand
CATCAAGATGCCTAAAGGTGTTGGCACTTGGCCGGCATTTTGGATGTTGGGGGCAAACATTGTCGAAGACACGTGGCCCCACTGCGGCGAGATTGACATCTTTGAAGGCAAGGGTGCAGAGGCGCGCGCGACGTTTGGAACTTTGCATGGCCCAGGTTACTTCGGCGAAAAACCTCACGGAAAAATTATTCAAGCCGAATCAGACTTGTGCGATGACTTCAATATTTTCGCAATCGAGTGGGAAGAAAACAAAATTGCTTGGTACATCAACGACCATAAATTTTTCAGTGCCACAAACGAAGATCTGCTGCCAAATAAATGGGTTTTCAATCAAGAGTTCTATTTGATTTTGAATCTTGCAATGGGTGGAAATTTCACCGGACCGATCGATCCTGAACTAGAAAACGCACAAATGTCAGTTGATTACATTCGTTTCTATTCGATTGATGGCGTTGGTGAGCTGGTGCTTCACAAGTGAAGTTAGCTAGGTTTCATTTTTCTAATCGATTAGTCTCTGTCGCATTTGCGCTTGCGTTTGTTTTTTCAGCTTGTTTGCAATTGCAATTCGCTTGGGCAGCCACAACAACTTTAAATGGTGACCGCTGCACAGTAGTTGGAACATCGAAATCTGAAACCCTTTATGGCACATCAAAGGCCGACGTCATCTGTGGGCTTGGCGGAAACGACGTAATCTATGGCGGTTCCGGAAACGACATTCTTGACGGCGGATCGGGCAACGACAGGTTGTTCGGGCAAGGCGGAAACGACACCCTCATCGGTGCAACTGGGGTCGACACATTCGATGGCGGAGCAGGAACCAACCGTTGCGCTTGGTTAAGTGGCGACAAACCAAAGGTAGCCTGCACGACATTCAAGATTGTTGCAGTGTCGCCAACGCCAGTGGCATCGCCAAGCTCAACTTCAAAACCAACGAGCGCCCCATCACCCTCTGCGACCTCGTTACCAACGCCTACCCCAACGCCATCAGCAACGGTATCTGTTGGCACTCTAATCAACTTTGAAAACTCCGCAGCAGGAACGACAAGCGTTGACTTCGGCGGTGAATCATCATCGATTACAAGTGCTGGTTTGCCATCGGGCGGCTCTGCGAATAATTTCACAGCTCTAAAGACAATAAAGGGCAACGTAAGTTGGTCTGGAGTTACTTTCTTTTCACAGGGTGCGACATCTGTAATTAACACAAATTACAAATCGATATCGGCAAATGTATGGTCTTCTTCGGCCGGAAGCACAATTCGCCTAAAGGCAGAGAATCAGAACGACATCTCACTGGCCGTAGAGACCGATGCAACCACGACAACAGCAGGTTGGCAACGGTTGACTTGGAACTTCGCTGCTAATGCCGCAGGAACACCAGCGTTTAGCTCATCTGTTTTGTATGGAAAATTGTCGGTCTTTCCTGAATTTGGCTCAACGACATCTGGAAATGTCTTCTGGATAGACGACGTGGCAATTCTTGGCGCAACACCTCCTGCACTCGGAGCACCAGCGCCAACACCTACTCCAACGACCACAGCGCCGCCAAGCAACGGAACAAAAGTTTTGCTCTGGTCGCAAGAATTTACCGGTGCAGCCAACAGCAACCCCGACTCAAGCGCGTGGGCGCCAGATCTTGGAGATGGAAGTGTCTTCAACAACCCTGGTTGGGGCAACAACGAATTGCAGTACTACACAAATGATTCGGCCAAGCTTGATGGCGCTGGAAATCTATCAATCACCGCAACAAAGACCACCAACGGCTACAGCTGTTACATAGGCACTTGCCTTTGGAAAAGCGCAAAGTTGACCACCAAGCAAAAGGTGGGTTTCAAGTTTGGATATTTAGAGGCAAGAATGAAGACCCCCGTGGGAGCTGGAATGTGGCCAGCCTTTTGGATGCTTGGTGCCAACATCAATGAAAATGGCGGCTCGGTATTTTGGCCAAACTCCGGAGAGATAGACATCTTTGAAGGCAAGGGCGCTGCCCCAAACACCGTTTGGGGAACCCCGCACAATCTGAACATTCATTCGGGCGGAACAACTAATAGCGCGACACCGCTATCTGATGGCTATCACACCTACGCGATTAATTGGAGCCAAGATCAAATCGAATGGCTTTTTGACGGAACCGTATTTCACACCCTGCGAGCAACCGATGCAGGTGCGCAGCCATACCCGTTCAATCTCGAGTTTTATCTGATTTTGAATCTTGCTGTTGGCGGCAGTTTCGGCGGACCAGTTGATGCAGCGCTGAGCAGCGGAACCCTGTCAATTGATTATGTTCGTTTCTATTCGAACAACGGTGTCGGCCAACTGTTGACACACTAGAGCCATGGTCAAGAATCTTTTGCGCTTTGTTAGCATTCTGGCGGCAGCAATCTTGATTCTGACCGGCGTTGCATCTGCGAATGCCGCAGAGCAGCCTAGCTTGCCAACCGCACGACTTGTTTCGGCGACAAACGGAATCCTTGGCAAAGTCGACGCAACGAGCCTGTCTAGTGGCTGGGCTAAATATTACGGTGCCGGTTTGATTTATAGCCATGCGTTTGTCAGAGCAGGCAGCCAATTCACGCTCACCTGGCAAGTCACAGATGCCAATAAGAAAGCTCTTTCAAACACTTCAGTCACCCTTCAAGCTAATAAGGCATACTCTTCGAGCAACGCACACTTCGTTGCGCCTTGTGTCGCTATTTCAAATTTTGTCGACAAAAATGGTGCAAACATTTATGGAGTGACAGATTCAAGTGGTCGAGTTTCTTTTGAGATTTATAACCAGGATTTGGTTGGTGAACCAGAAGCAACGAGCTTAAAGCAACCAAACACATCTGCGAATGCCCTTTATGGACAATTCAGTTTGCAAATAATGAATCTCACCGACTTGCAACAATCGAAAGAAATTGTTGATGTTCACGTTATCGGCCAAGCAAGTTCAATTGTGGACCCTGTTTGCGCTGGTTGGCAGCCACCGAGCGCCAACTACGCAAAGTGGGTTGCTGTTGCAGCCCAAAAGACTTCACCTGCAAAACCAACAGTGTCGGGGCACGTTATTCAGAAGCTGCTGTGGTCAGATGAGTTTTCGAGCAAACT
>JAHEEQ010000184.1 GCA_024640585.1 Micrococcales bacterium | reverse complement strand
GTTGCAGGTTTGGGTGTTTGGTTAGGAAATCGGATCAAAGACAAATTGCGTCCAGACCTATTGCATCTTGTAACAGCAGTGGTGCTAACACTGCTCGCTTTTTTTGCGCTATCTGAGTTAATCAATAACTAGTCTTGTAAGTATTGAAAACAAAGTTTCTTCTGCAATTTTGTGCAAGATTCGCATTGCAGTATGAATTCTCTTGTGGACACGCACCGCCTAGAATTTGCGTCTAAGTGCAATTGGCTCTAAATTTGCCTTACTCGGTCGCTGCTGCATCCCCCGTCGGCAGCGGCCGAGCCTTTTATTTTCATTCAATTTCTAATGGAAAAATAACTCCTGGATTCATAATTCCAAATTCATCAAATGCTTTTTTAACTGTTTTCATTGTGGCGATTTCAAACTCAGTTTTTACATCTTTTAAATACTTCGTTTTGGCTCTACCAATGCCGTGCTCGGCACTAATTGCACCATTTAGCTTAACCACCAATTCCATGATTTCATCAATTACAGGCGCTGGATTTATGCAGTTAGAAATAGCTAAGTGCAGATTTCCATCCATTACATGTCCGAAAATCCATAAATCTTTTTGATCGCCAAAACGTGCCCAAATATCTTTCACTCCTGAAATGAATTCGGCTAGAGAATCCACTGGCACACACACATCTATCTTGACAGAATTTGGAAGTCGATTGACATGTCCAGTATGAGATTCGCGGTAACTCCAAAATCGATTTACATCTGCAGAATCCATGGAGACCAAGGCATTTTCAGGTAACTCCGGCAAGGTGCCATCACCTTCAATTAGTAACCACCAATCGGTACGACCTGATAAAAGTGGTGCTCCTTTTGTGTTAGCTATTTCATTGATACTTTCGGTCTCCATCAATTCAGCCGCCAGAATTTGCTCTGATTTAGGTCGGCAAAACTCAATCGCACTTTTAATTGAATCTATCGGCACTAATACTGTCCATTCTGGTTTTCGCGGCAAATGCAGTTGCAGGCGGACTCGGGTAATAACACCCAAACTTCCTTCGCTTCCTATCGCAAGGCGAGTTAGGTCAAAGCCAGTATTGTTTTTTGGTAAGCCACTTAAGTTACTTATGAAATCACCACTTGGTAAAACCATTTCCACGCCTACGACTTGTGCACTTGTCATGCCGTGAGCAACAACACGTGTTCCCCCCGCATTTGTGGCAACTGTGCCACCAATAGTTGCGGCATCTCTAGCGCCAAGATCTACGTTGTACTCAAGCCCATTATCAATTGCAAATTTCTGAATCTCACCCAGAGTGAAACCGGCATCTGCAATTAACTGATTTGATGATGCGTCAAATACAAAATCATTGCGTAAGTTTTTTGTGGACAAAATGATGTGTGGGAAGTCGCCGCCAACACTTCCACCAACCAGACCGGTGTTACCACCTTGCGGAATAACTGCCATCTTGTATTCACGACAGACTCTTAAAACTTCGGCAATTTGCTCACGGTTAGAAACTCGAACTACCGCTCGAGGATTTGCTTTATATAGGTTCGTCCAGTCCTGCGCATACGGTTCCATTAAAGAAGTTTCGGTTAACACATGATTATGCCCAACTATTTCCTCAAATTTAGATATCACCAACGCACCTCACATCTAGTAATTTGAATAAGCAAAGTGATACTCTCACATTTAGTTCAAAAAATGCTAGTTACTGAGAGGGCAAGCATGGATATTCAGCAGATTTGCAATGATTATGAAGCCGCAACAAATTCTTTTCTTTCGATTGTTGAAAAGCTCAATTCAGCAGATTTAGATGCACACAAACTAGATGAATGGTCAGCGCGCCAAGTGATTCACCACATGGCAGATAGTGAAGCCCAAAGTTACGCTCGTTTGCGCCGACTTTTAGCAGAACCAGACGGCTCGATTATCCAGGGCTACGACGAAGGTGCTTGGGCTGAATGTAATTCCTTGGGCTACAAAGACCTTCCGATTGAAAATTCACTCGCAGTCTTCGTCGCAGTACGAGCCGCATCTTTGGACATCCTTAGAAGAGTTGTCGAGTCAGATTTCAATAAGTTCGCAATGCACACCGAATCGGGAAAATACATGCTCGAGAACTGGATCAATTCCTATTCGAAACATCCAATAGATCATGGTAATCAAATACTGAACGCGATCAACGAATAGATATTTTTAGATCAAAAAGTAAATCGGATACTTCACCGCAGAAAATTACCGTGAAATATCCGATTACTTTGGCCTTATAGCCGAATTCGAATTATTTAACCAGAACTAATTCTGGATGCGCTGCAACCAACTTATCTGAAACTGTTGATGTTGCAACCACAATTGAGTTTGCCAATGTGTACATGTGATAGGTATCTGGCATTTGCGCCGAGGCACTGGTTGCAGATGCAACAGCATGTTCAGGTGTGTCCAATGTAAGTGCGAAATATTCTTGACCACAAGTAACAATTGTGTACGGAGCACCAGTTCCTTGATCGGTTCCAGCTTGTGGCTGCCCAAGTGCACAATCCACTTCCAAATATTTGAACACTGCACTTGGATCAGCAAAATTAGTTGGAGCTGATGTGCGGTTTAAAAGTTTTGGCAAACCGAAGAAAGCTGCGACACCAATCACCAAAACACTTGCCACTGCGACGATGATTTTTGTATTGCGGGAAAGTCCTTCGGTTGACTCTACTTTTGTCTTGACTGGTTTAGCAGAAGCTGATTTGGCTGCAACCGGAGTTTCGTCCACCACGATGTCTGCGGTGCAGTTTGGGCAAACTTCGGTTCCAGGTTCTACTTCAGTGTGGCAGAGGGAGCATTTCATGAGCTTTTTTGTCCTTAATTTAAGCAAGGCGCACAGTCTAACTGTTCGACTTAAGTCCTCTTTTTGTGAGTAAAAAGGTCTTTTCGATACCCAATCGTTATCAAACCCAAAATTGGCATTAACTTGTAATCAAATTAGTCAACTTCGCTATTGCCTACACGCTCCCCCTGCTCCTACTCTCTGCCACGTGGTCGAACGCCCACAAATTTCTAACTGGCGTGATCACGCGCGTATCACGCTTAATTGAAGGGAAATTAATGAAGAAGACACTTTCTGTGTTGATCTCTGCATTGCTAGCATTTGCAGGACT
>JAHEEQ010000031.1 GCA_024640585.1 Micrococcales bacterium | reverse complement strand
GCAATAGCCAAGAAATAAGGCTGGGTGTTGGTCCAGCTCGGACCCCACTTTGCATCATCCAAGACCCGATCTAGCAGGTCTTGGGGAATTGGATCTGGTTTGAAACTACGAATACTTCGCCTCGAACGGACAAATCGTGAGAACTCTTCGGCAGAGATATTGAAACTCATGCCGTAAGCGTATTGAGACTGCTCCAAAACTGCATAAAATTTAGGTATGTCTTTCGATCCGATGAATATTCCACCAGGCTCCGGACCTTCGCTCGAGGGAAAACCTGGACAGAAGTGGTTTCAGCGCAGAATTCTCTGGGTTTTGGTCGCAGTCGTAATTATTGGTGCACTATTTCAGATTCTTGGTTGATTTCAAGATGAGTCGCATCTACAAGATGACCTTTGAGTCGGTTTACAAGCTGTATATCAACAAGGTGGAACGCAAAGGGCGCACAAAAGCCGAACTAGATCAAACTATTTTGTGGTTTACGGGTTTCACAAATTCACAATTTCAAAAACATCTTAAAGCGCAAACCACATTTGAAGATTTTTTCGCGGCAGCAAAACTTCATCCAAATTCTGAACAGATAACAGGCACAATATGTGGCGTTAAAATTCAGGAAATAGACGAGCCTTTAATGAAAAAGATTCGTATGCTCGACAAACTTGTAGATGAATTGGCCAAAGGGCGACCGATGGAAAAAGTCTTGCGCAATTAGGAACTTGATTAAGCACCAGCAAATGGTGCTTCATTTTTCTTGAGCCGCCTTGGGGAATTGAACCCCAGACCTTCTCATTACGAGTGAGATGCTCTACCAACTGAGCTAAGGCGGCTAGTTTCCTCGTAGAAACAAGTGAAGTTTAGCCCTGATGAATTACTCGTATTACGCTCGGATTATGAGCGTTGCTAATCCATACGAAGCTGAGGCCAAAGAGCGCTGGGGAAATACTGACGCTTACAAAACTTCAGTGGCTCGTACTTCGAAATACACGGCAGAGGATTGGGTCAAGCAGCAGGCAGAACAGCAAGTAGTAATTGACTTATTTATTGCTGCAATGAATGCAAGTTTGCCGGCTGTTAGCGAAGAAGCAATGGCTGCTGCTGAGGCACATCGCATGCTAATTGATAAGTGGTTCTATCCGTGCAATTTTGAAATGCATTCTGGATTAGCTGAAATGTATGTTGCAGATGAAAGATTTGCAAAACATTACAACGGTCAGGCTGCTGGGCTTGCGCAGTATGTGCACGATGCAATTATTGCGAATGCATTAAAGCATCGTTAAATAAGCGGCCTGTTTGGTTCGCAAGAAGTATTCGCAGCTGGATCAACTCCATCAATAAAGTATGCGTCAACTAAATCGTCAATGCATTTTGAACCAGACATATACGCGGTGTGTCCGTCTCCATTGAAGTTGATGTAAATACCAACTCCGAGTTGTCGCGCTAGCGCTTTCGCCCATGCATCCGGTGTAGCTGGATCGTAAGTGGTTCCGATTACAACAATTGGATCCGCAGTCGGCGCAGATACGTCACTCAAATCAATGTTGCGGTCAAACGGCCAGTTGTAGCAACCACCTTCGCTCCATGCAAACATCGGACCGAAGAATGAATCCACTTTGTTGTATTTCGCAAGAAGTTCTTCTGGTGAAGTAGCGGTTGGGCCACCATCGGAACACGTTATTGCCCAATAAGCCTCAGTCATGTTGTCTTCGTATGTTCCATCTTGATTGCGACCGTTGAACCAATCCGCAATGTCGAGAAGTGTGGTGCCATCCCCATTCACCGCATCTTCAAGTCCCATAATCAACCAGTCCCACGCATCAGCTGGTGCATATTGCGGACCAATAATTGCTGTCCATGCAAGTGCTTCAGTGAGTGGTCTGCCTTGATCGGTTTCTAGCGGGGTCGAATCAAGTGATGCCATCAATGACTTGATTGTTTGAATAACTTCTTCTGGGGAATGTCCAAGCGAACAATCGGTTTCGCCGTATGCGCAGTACTGCGCAAAGCGTTTGAATTCAACACTAAATCCTCTTAGTTGCCCGAAAGTTAAATCGTTGGTGTCGCCTGACATATCAACTGCGCCATCTAGAACGAACCTGCCGACATTTTTTGGGAAGTTGTGGGCATAAACAGCACCGAGTTCGGTTCCGTACGACTTACCAAGATAATTGAGTTTGGTTTCACCAAGAGCTTCACGCAAAATGTCCAGGTCTTTTGCGGTTTCTAGAGTTGAAACGAAATTGATTGTATTGCCCGTCTTTGAAACGCAACCATCGCCAAAGTTTTCTGAATCAGTTAGGAACTTTGAAATTTCTTCAGTGGTGTCCGGAGTTGAGTCAGATGAAAGATAGGCGTCCATCTCTGAATCTGATAAACAATCAACTGGTGCGCTACCCATAGTTCCGCGCGGATCGAATCCCACCATGTCATAAGCGGTGTAGAGATCTTGAGTGAATTGGTAGTCGTAGTAATTTACGTAATCAACTCCGCTTCCGCCAGGACCGCCAGGGTTTACCACAATTGCACCAAGCTTTGTTTCTTGATCTTGGGCTGGAAATTTCTTTAGTGAAATTTCAATTGTTTCTCCACTTAGGTCCTCGTAATCTAGTGGGACAGTTAGTTTCGCACATTCAAAAACTCCATCGCACTTTTCCCAAGTTAGTTTTTGTGCGTAGTAATCATCTAAAGTTTTGGCATCAAGTGTGTTGGTCGGAGTTGGATCTGATGAACATGCAGCAAGTAGCAATGCTGAGAAAATTACCAAAAACTTTTTCATTTTAGTTTCCTAAGCTCGAGCTAATTCAATAGTTAGCGCTTCTATGATCATTTGTGGTTGCGCATTCGATGCGAATTGGCGACGAGCCCGCTCGATTGCTTCCATGCGAGCGCGGGTTTTAGCAGCTGTTGAGTTCCGCGCAAAATCTTTGAGTTGCCCCCGCAAATCTTCATTAACTAATTCTGCCCCATCACCAATCAGTTGTAGTTTCATGACATCGGTGAAGTAAGACATTAGGTCGATGAGAGATTGGTCGAGACGGTCTCGAACTGCACGAGTGCGGCGAGACTTCTGTCGAGTCTCTAGTTCTCGCAAAATAGGGCGGGCGGCTCGTTCGCCTTTGGATTTTGAGCCAGCTTCAACACCAAATAATTCGAGCACATCATTTTTTTCTGCTTCATCACGGCGATCGCATTCAGCATTTGCTTCTTCGGTTGCAACACTCACAATGTTTTCAGCAGCCATAAAGCAGGCTCGCAGATCATGTAATTGGCTAGGTATCTGCAGGATTTCATGGCGGCGGCGGCGTGTGGCTTCATCGGTGGCAAGTCCACGAGCCCGGCCAACATGCCCTTGGGCGGCTCGAGCCGAGTAGGCGGCCATCGCTGGTTCGATGCCCTCTTTTACCAATAGGTCAGATACTTCATTCCAACTTGGTGTCGCGAGAGAAAGTGTGCGACACCGTGAACGAATAGTTGGCAACACGTCATCGACACTTGGTGTACACAAAATCCAGATTGCACGTGAGTGCGGTTCTTCAATTGATTTGAGCAGCATGTTTCCACTCACGTCGCTAAGACGATCAGCATCTTCAATAATGATGATGCGGTAGTCGCCAGTCAGTGGCATCACACTTGATTCGCGAATGAGAGATTCGGCTTCATCACGAGTGATGGTGATTTGTTGTGGTATGAAGCGGTTCACATCTGGATGTTGATCGCCAAGGACTTGTTTACAAACCGAACATTTTCCGCAACCAAATTTTTCACACAGAATTGCAGCTGCAAACAATATTGCTGCAGTAGAACGACCAGCGCCTGGTGGTCCAGTGAATAACCAGGCATGTGTCATTGAATTTGATTTTGAATCGGGTTGGTGAGCATCGCGAGCCGCGCGATCTAGCAATTCAATTGCGCGCGCTTGCCCGACAAGGCGATCCCATACAGCCATAGTTAATTCAATCTTTTTAGTACTTCTTGCAAAATCGTATCCGCAATAACTTCCCGAGTCTGATGTGCAGAGACAACTAAGTAACGAGAGGGATCTTGCTTTGCAAGTTCAATAAATGCATCCTTCACGATTTCGTGAAAATCCGCACCTTCGTTTTCCATTCGGTTTGGTTCTTGGGCGCGAGACAGCCCCTCATGCGTAGTCACATCGAGCACGATCGTTAAATTCGGCAACAGATTGTTTGTCGCCGTATTGTTAAGTTCACGTACTCTTTCAATTCCAAGACCGCGCGCGACCCCTTGGTAAGCAATTGAAGAGTCCACAAATCGATCACTAATCACGACATTGTTGCGCTCAAGTGCTGGGCGAATAACTTTGACAACATGATCGGCTCTTGCTGCTGCAAACAAAAGTGCTTCGGTCATTCCATCAATGCGATGGTTTGGATTTAGAAGCACTTCGCGAATGTGTTCTGCAACATCTGAGCCGCCTGGCTCGCGAGTGACTACAACTTCGCGCTTGCCTTGAAGTGCGGCGGCTAGCAGTTTCACCTGGGTGGACTTGCCAGCGCCATCACCGCCTTCAAATGCAATAAAGAAGCCAGTCATTACTTCGCTGATTTCTTGCTAGTTTTCTTTGCAGTTTTTGTAGCTGCGGTTTTGCGCGGACGCTTCTTTTTCTCGACTGGTCCTCGTTCGCGGCGATCACTTAAAAGTTCGACGGCGCGTTCTGGAGTCAAGTTCTGTGCGTTATCTCCTACGCGAAGTGAAGCGTTGGTTTCGCCATCAGTGACATACAAACCAAAGCGACCTTCGCGAAGCGTGATGAGCTGATTCGTAACTGGATCATTGCCGTAGCTTGCCAATGGCTCTTTTGCAACACCCCGGCCACGAGTTTTAGGTTGAGCATAAAGTTCGAGTGCACCTTCAACTGTGATGGTGAACATAGATTCTTCATCTGGAAGTGAGCGGCTGTCTTTTTCGCGCAACAAGTAAGGACCGAATGGACCGTTCTGTGCAGTAATGGTGCGACCTTCAGGATCTGTACCAACGGTTCGTGGCAATGACATCAAAGTTAGTGCGTCCTCAAGTGTGACTGTCTCCCAAGCCATTGATTTCAAAAGAGATGCAGTTTTCGCTTTGACTGCGCCTTTTCCTTTTGTCTTTGTGCCTTCTGGCAATACTTCAGTCACGTATGGACCGAAGCGGCCAACTTTCGCAACAATCATGTAGCCAGTGTCTGGATGAATTCCAAGTTCACGATCTCCTGAAGGTGCATCAAAAAGTTCTTGCACTTTTTCTGGGGTTAGTTCATCTGGCAAAACATCATCTGGCAAGTTGGCAGTAGTTTCGCCGCGTTCTAGGAATGCGCCATATTTTCCAACTCGAACCAATGCATCTGCATTTGGAATGTCGATACTTGCCATTGCACGAGCATCGATTTCATCAGCCCAGTTTGCAAGCAACGGTTTCAGACCTTCGAAGTCTTCACCACCACCCCAGTAGAAATCTTTTAAGGTTTTTACCTGTGACAAGTTGCCTTCGGCGATTTGGTCAAGCTTAAGTTCCATGTTTGCTGTGAATGCATAATCGACTAAGTGCATGTAGTGGTGTTCGAGTAGTCGAATCACATTCATTGCCAGCCAGCTCGGAACAAGAGCCGGTCCTTTTGGTTTGCTTACATAACCGCGATCTAAAAGTGTTGCAATAGTTGCGGCATATGTAGATGGACGACCGATGCCGATTTCTTCCATTTTCTTAACAAGAGATGGCTCGGTAAAACGGGCAGGTGGTTTAGTTTCGTGACCTAGAGCTTTCAGCTCATCTGCAGTTAGTGCTTGACCTTCGGTAAGTGCCGGCAGACGCTTTTCAGAAGTTTCATCCTCTTCGTCTTCTTCCACAATGTCGTAAGCCGCACGCCAGCCGGCAAACAAAACCACTGTTCCGCTTGAGCGAAAAGAAAGTTTTTCGCTTGAGCTGGTAGTGGTTTCAATGGTTGCAGTAGTTGTGGCTTCACGAGAGTCTGCCATTTGTGATGCAAGTGTGCGGCGCCAAATCAAGTCATACAGACGGAAAGAGTCTGCATTTAGTTCAGCGCGCAACATGTCCGGGGTTGCAAAGTTTTCACCTGCTGGACGAATTGCTTCGTGTGCTTCTTGTGCACCCTTGGCTGAAGCGCCATACAAACGCGGTGCATCTGCAACATTATTTGCGCCATATAGCTCAGTTGCTTGTTTGCGGGCTGCATTTGTTGCTTGGTCTGAAAGAGTTGGTGAATCTGTTCGCATGTAAGTGATAAAACCGCGAGCGTAAAGATCTTGTGCCAGATCCATTGTGCGCTTTGAAGACCAACGGAATTTCTTGCCAGCTTCTTGTTGAAGCGTTGAAGTCGTGAAAGGTGCAAAAGGTTTGCGGTTTTGTTGTTTTTGTTCAATCTTTGTAACGGTGAATTTTTCTTTATCGATTGCATCCACCAATCGAGTTGCATCTTCTAGCGTTACAAGCACAACATTCTTTGCAACGAGTTGACCTTTTTCATCGAAAGATTTTCCGTCTGCAATTCGCACATCATTGACACTGTGCAATTCTGCTTTGAACCCAAGTGTCATTTGGGCGATGATGTCTGCATAAGTGCCTTTGATGAAAGCGATTCGTTCACGTTCGCGATCGACAATCAAACGAAGTGCCGCGGACTGCACTCGACCTGCACTAATGCGAGGTTTAACTTTGCGCCACAAAACTTGACTCACTTCATAACCAAACAAGCGATCAACTTTGCGTCGAGTTTCTTGTGCCTCAACTAAGTTCATATCTAGGTCACGAGGATTTTCAACTGCATTTGCAATTGCTTTGCTGGTAATTTCGTGAAATACCATTCGGTGAACAGGAACTTTTGGTTGGAGTAATTCAAGAAGGTGCCACGAAATAGCTTCACCCTCGCGGTCCTCGTCTGTTGCGAGATAAAGTTCGTCGGCATCTTTAAGTGCAGCTTTTAGTTCGCTAATTAGTTTCTTCTTATTCGGATCTGCAACGTAAATTCCTTCAAAATCATGATCCACGTTTACAGCCAAGTTTGCCCAAGGCATTCCCTTGTATTCGATTGGCATATCGGAAGCGCTTCCTGGAAGGTCGCGGATATGTCCGACTGAGGCCATGACCACAAAGTCATCGCCTAGGTACTTGCCAATGGTTTTTGCCTTCGCGGGACTTTCCACGATGACTAATTTGTTACCCGACTTCGCCATATTCTTTTCGTTCGGTCCTAATCTCTGCTGCGTTCAATTGTCGTTACCTTATTATTTAGTGTGCCCTGCGAAGGGCTCTAAATTCAAATCCTCGGCGTGTTGAGGGCTATTAGGCCCATGGAAACGAGGGTTTTTACCCCCGCAAGCCCATAAACCCTGACATCCTCAGGATCGAGATCTAGCTCGGTGGCCACTATTTGGACTGCCGATTCAAAATCCTGTCCTGAACAAAGGCTTGCCCTTAAACCTGACAAAACCCCATCTAGAGCCACATTGCCGCGCCAAGTCTGTGAGGTGGCGGCAGTAAAACTCGATGCCATGACATCAACTGCCGTCAACTGACTTCCTGCTTTCATTTGTTCGATGATTGTTTCAACTTCTTCACCATTTGGAAGGCGGTTCGCGTTACGCACATCATTTACATTATGGCAGACCTCGGCTGACACATCTTTTTGGATTAATACAAACCCAAAAGCGACATGGAGCGTCTTCCACTCATTTAGTTTGGTTATCCATTGCTCTTTCAAATTTAAATCTGTGATTCTTGCATCAGTCATCCAAGTGAAAACATATTCTTCAACAGTTTGCAATTCGCGAAGTCCCACAAAAACATGCGCGTTGTCGGGCAACATCTTTTCGATTCGTTCTTCCCAAGATTCATCTTCGGTCTCGAGCCAGGCAGTTAGGAAAATCGCAATTCCATTTTCGTTCAAATGATTTGGAATGTTTTGCAAAAGCGCATGGGTAAGTTCATCAGCTTTCAGTGGCGATTCACGATGCTCAAGATTGGTTACATTTCCAATCACAAAAGGTGGATTGCTGACAACTAGATCGAATTTTTCGTTTTCGACTGGTTCGAAAAGCGAACCTTGCCTGCACTCAATATTGGTAATTTTGTTTTCTAATGCTGATTGTTTCGAGAATTCGATTGCTCGTGATGAAATATCTGTTGCAATTACTTTTTCTGCATGAGTAGAAATAGCAATGGCAATCGCACCGCTTCCGCAGCCAAGATCCCAAGCAGTTTTTAATTTTCGACGCGGAATCATGTTTAGAAGTGAATTGGTTGCCCCACCGATTCCAAGCACTGCATCATTATTTAATTGTGCACCGCTGAGTTCGTCATGAACCAGGCAAAATAGTGAGCCGCTGTATTCAAAATTCGTTTTGCTCATCCTTGCCTCTCATAAAACAAACCCGCTAGCACGCGAAGTGGTAGCGGGTTTGTCACTTTTTGCTTAGGAGTAGTGCTCGTTCTTGTGAGTCACTACGTATTCCAAATCTTCAGTTGGAATAACCATTTCTTCAGCAGCTACTGCCAATGGGCGGCGCTTGCTGATCCAAACAGCAGTGACGATTACACCGGCAGAGAGAACAACTGCAATTAGTCGAACTGCTGAATTGTCAGTTAGTTGGACACCAACAACAGCTGGCGCAATTAGCAAAGCAACCAAGTTCATAACTTTGATCAGTGGGTTGATTGCAGGACCTGCTGTGTCTTTGAATGGGTCACCCACGGTGTCACCAATGACAGTTGCTGCGTGAGCTTCTGAATTCTTGCCACCAAAGTGTCCATCTTCAACGAACTTCTTTGCGTTGTCCCAAGCTCCACCTGAGTTAGATAGGAACACTGCCATCAAAGTTCCGGCCGCGATAGTGCCGGCAAGGAATGAACCAAGTGCACCAATACCAAGACCGAAACCAACTGCAATTGGAGTTAGCACCGCTAGCAAACCTGGAGTTGCAAGTTCACGCAATGAATCCAAGGTAACGATGTCAACAACTTTTCCGTATTCAGGCTTTTCGGTGCCTTCCATAATTCCTGGATGATCGCGGAATTGGCGACGAACTTCGTGAATTACCGCACCAGCAGCGCGAGAAACAGCGTTGATTGCAAGTCCTGAGAACAAGAACACGACTGAGGCACCAATGATCAAACCGACCAAGTTGTTTGGTTGAGCAACGTCAAGAATGCCACCAAATTCACCTGTAGGGCTTGAGTTATTTGCAGCAACTGCATTGGTTACAGCATCGCGGAAAGATCCAAACAACGCGGTTGCAGCCAATACCGCAGTTGCGATTGCAATACCTTTTGTAATCGCCTTAGTTGTATTTCCAACAGCATCAAGGCGAGTGAGAATAGCTGCACCTTCGCCATGAACATCTTTCGACATTTCAGCTATACCTTGTGCGTTGTCAGATACTGGACCGAATGTGTCCATCGAAACGATGACGCCAACAGTTGTTAGCAAACCGGTTCCTGCTAGTGCGATTGCAAACAAGCCGAGGATTGCAGAACCGCCACCTAGTGTTGCTGCTGCGTAAACAGCTGCACCAATTAGAAGCGCTGAATAAACTGCTGATTCCAAACCTAATGAGATACCGCTCAAAATAACGGTTGCAGGTCCAGTTACAGAAGATTTTGCAACGTCATCAACCGGACGACGATGTGTTTCGGTGAAGTATCCAGTCAGAATCTGAATTGCTGCTGCAAGAGCAATACCAATTAATACAGCACCAATTGCTAAATAACGAGGATTAAGTGCACCTAGGTCGGGATTAGCCACAATTTCTGCAGCAAGACCAACTGAACCTAGTTCTGACAATGTTGCTGGCAACATAAAGAATGAAGCAACTGCGACAAGTACTGCAGAAACAGCTGCAGAGTAGAAGAAACCGCGATTGATTGCTTGCATGCCTGACTTATCAGTTTCGCGTGGGCGAACTGCCAAAATACCAATTACTGCAGTCACTACACCGATTGCAGGAACTACAAGTGGGAAAACCAAACCAAGTTCTCCAAAAGTTGCTTTACCAAGAATCAGTGCTGCAACAAGTGTTACTGCATATGATTCAAACAAGTCAGCTGCCATGCCAGCACAGTCACCAACGTTGTCACCAACGTTGTCCGCAATTGTTGCTGCGTTGCGAGGATCGTCTTCAGGAATTCCGTGTTCTACTTTTCCAACAAGGTCTGCGCCAACGTCTGCTGCCTTTGTGAAGATACCGCCACCAACGCGCATAAACATTGCAAGCAGAGCCGCGCCAAAGCCGAAGCCTTCGAGAACCTTTGGAGCATCTGCTTTGTAAACCAAAACTACAAGGGCTGCACCAAACAAACCGAGACCAACAGTGAACATACCCGCCACACCACCGGTGCGGAAAGCGATTCGCATTGCAGCGTTTTCACCTTGATCTTTTGCAGCAGCAGCTACACGAACATTTCCGCGAACTGCCAACCACATACCCATGTAACCGGTGGTTGCGGAGAACACAGCACCAACTACGAAGAAGACCGAGCGGCCGATTTTTTCAGCAGTAGTGTCTGCTGGAAGTAAGAAGAGAAGGAAGAAAACTAAAACCACGAAAACTGCCAAAGTTTTGAATTGGCGTTGTAAATAGGCTGCGGCACCTTCTTGAACCGCACCAGCGATTTCTTTCATGCGATCGGTGCCTTCGTCTGCAGAAAGCACCTCTTTCACGAGGTAAGCGGCGAAGCCGAGTGCGGCTAGGGCAACGACTGCGACTGCGACAATAACCAAAAGGTTGCTGCTCGAAATCGAGATTGACTCAAGTGCGATGAGTGCATGCGACATACGAATTGTTCTCCTCAATTATTTACCGAACAGCGAAACAGGCATGCTGCCCGGCCACACTGCGCGGAAGGCCCAAAACGGTCCTTATAGTCACTGCCCGAAGTGTAAACGCCTAAAAAATGCCCAAATACCCGCTCTCAAGGGCTATTTTGTGAGTAAAAACCGAAACCCACTCTTGAATCTGCCCCCAAAAGAAAGGTCTTGCCAAGCCAGGAAATGGGCTTGGAAAGGTGAATTTTGACTTCATTTGCGGTTACTTCACATCTGGTTAGGTGCTGGTCCTTTGCTAGATGGGCAGACAAACAGATATCTCGAACAGATACATCATTTTGATCGAAAGTTTTTCGAGCGAGTTCAATACTCAAGTTTTCAGCTGAATGGGAGAGTGCTTGGTACTCGACTCCAATTCGAATCCCACCTAAAAGACTGGTGGCGAGCAGAGTAAGCGCAATTATTTGAACAACTACAGCATTAGTGATCATCCACTCCACCTTGGCGCAGATGCTGAAGCCTCAACAAACTCATGAAATGCCGAAATCACTCCAGTAGTTGGTTCTTTCAAAAATACTTCAACACTTTGGTCTGACCATTTGAACTTCGCCTCAATATCTGAATCAATGTTAATTAAATAATCTGTAACTAGAATCTCAAGGCTTCTTGGATTATCTAATGATGCAGCAACTCGACTTGATTCTTGCGCAAGTGTTTGTAAACGCTGATATTGCATTGCAAAAGTTAAAACTTGTACGAGCGCGAAACCACAAACAACCAGAAATGAAATTGAAATTGCAGTCTCTGCGGTTACGGATCCAGAATCAGAGCGCAGCCGCAGAGACCATAATTCTTTCATCGATTAAATATCCAAGAGAACGCTTGCTCGAAAATGCTAGATAGTAATGCTGCGAAACTCGTGCTTGTAAAAAACTTGTACAGAATTCCAGCAGCACCACAGGCTGCAATACCTACGGTTGCATATTCGGCCGTGAGTGCACCGTCTTGCATGTCTCGAAGACGAGTTAGAAATTTGATGAACATAATTACCTTTCTTTAAACGGAAGCCAATTCAATATTCGCAAGGAAACTTGCACAGAAAAAATTATGTTTATGTGCAGAACCTTGGCAATAAAACTAAATGTGGAAAGTTTCAAGAGTCTGCAAAATTAACGGACCAACCAAAGGAACTAATCCCATCAAAATAAATGCTGGGAGTTGTAACAGGTTCACAGGAATTATCAAACGTCCAGCAATTTTTTCAACTTGTTGAATTCGATAAGTCAGACTTAATTCACGATATTCAGTAGAAAGTAACCTCAAATCACTAGATAGTCGAGTTCCTTTTATTAACGATGTGGCGATTAATTTCCCAACAGCTTGCCAATTGCTCGAATGCGAAAATGCAATTTCCGGATCGACTCCCATTTCGATTCGGCGGGCAATTCTTTGCAATTCATTTTCATCTATATATGAAAGAACTTTCAGCCAAGGAAGGCCAGCGTCAATTAGACCAGCCATATAAACCAAGTGAAAATGCTGACTCGAATGCAATTCGATTCTTGCTCGTTCAATGTCAATTTGCGGAATCCGATCCCAAAATGCGTGAGTTATAGCAGCCCCAAGCACCGCGACGAGAAAACCAAAATAACTAGATTGAATGGTGAATATCACTACAAAAACCAGTATCGCTGCTGAGTGGGTCTTGATTGTCCTTCGACCACCTGGTTTCAAATTCTTCAAAGCAGTATTTGAGACGAGTTTTATTACAAGCCGACTAAGCAGGGTAAGTCCCACACCAAGTGTGAGAATAAGAATTCCCAGGATTGAAGCTAGGAAACTAAAAATGTCTACTCCAATTGCAACCCCAATAATCCACATGAGAATCGGCATCAGAATTAGTGTTGCTGAAGCGCCATATGCAGTCGAGCTCCGATTCTGGAATTCTCGAAATAGTGTCCGTTCATCTCGTTCGCAAGAAATTATGTGATCGATTAGCGGAGTAATTGCGATTCCGCAATGCGTAGATAGATAAAGCGCCTCATCAATCCGAGGTCGCCATTTTGAAGATTCCATGTTGATTTCTTGCAATTGTGAGACTTGGGCAAGCGAACGAAATCGAAATAAAGTTTCAAGTTCGTTTGAGTAAATAGTATTTTTCGGCTTCCATTGAATTTTTGTGAATTGAATTGGGTAAAGCCAAATCAGGGCCAAGATAAATGCACATATACCTGCAGTCATTGATCGCCATTTTTAATAACACTTGAGATTCTGCGAGTATTACCAAATCGTTCGCAATGAATGACTACGTCAATCGCAGATTCAAATAGTTCGGTTGCGAAATCCGGTGAAATGTTTGCAAGGCCGGCCAATAACTGAATGCGCTTTGATACACCTCTCGGTGAAGAGTGAATGGTTGTGCCTGATCCAATATGTCCACTAGATATAGCTAGTAGAAAATCTAAAATCTCGGCTCCTCTAACCTCGCCAATGACAAGCGCGTCTGGCCGCATGCGCAGCGCTTGCCTAACGAGGTTTTGCATTGTTACTTCACCGATTCCTTCTGTATTCGCTTTTCTAGCGACTAAAGAAGCAATGTTTGGCAGTTGGAGTTGGATTTCAGATGATTCTTCGATTATTAAAATTCTTTGATTCAGTGGCCGTTCGGCCAAAATGGACTTAAGCAAAGTAGTTTTGCCAGCGCCAGTTTCTCCAGCGATCAGGAATGAATATTCACCACGAACTACTTTGCTCAATAGCTGCATCTCGTGGTTTGAAAGGTGCTTTTGCCATTGTGCAATTGGAATTATGTGTTTGTTTGGAAATCGCAAAGATAATTTGGCGCAACTACCTGAAATTGGTGGAAGTAACGCATGAAGGCGTACGCCATTTGGTAGTCGTCCATCAACAAATGGCTGAGATTCATCCAATCTAGCGTTTGCCATACTCGCAAGCCGTCTTGCTAAGAATGAAATAGATTGAGTGTTTGAAAATATATTTTGATGAAGTGCGAGACCACAACCATTGTCCACCCAGACGGAATCCGGTGCATTAACAACTACATCTGTTGTTTTTGAAGTAATAATGGAAGCTAGTGGTCCGTAGCCAGTCAATTCGATAGATACCGCCGAGATCAGTTCAGCTATTTCTGCTTCTTGCAGCATCACATTATGTTTTTTGAGCTCTTCTTCAATTGAAGCAGAATCGAGCACCAAATTCCGCTCGACAATATCGCTAGTTATTAGTTGAACTATTTCGGAAAAGGTCTGCACAGATCTGCCTAGCAACAAAGCGAACTCGAGATTTTGCATGAAGGCCAAATCCGCTATTCAAAGCCTTCTCGACGTTGGTTTCACTTTTGTATGTGTAATCGAACTTTTCTTCGAGCAATGCAATCGGAATTCCACCTCGGATTTGCCGCATGACTGCAACCTGTGAGGTTTCTCTAATTGAATCTTGTGGTGCGTTCGTCGTATGAAGAATCTTGAAGTCGGCAGGAAAATCACCATCAATCACAAGGGTTTTATCGGTTGTATGGGTAGTTATTTCCAATGGGCTGCCGCCCGAAAGCACAGCAATTTCATCAATCCTGTTGGCATTTTCAATGAGCATATCTACTGTGAAACTGGTTGTAGCCTGCAATGTTGTAGGCCAGCCAAAGTTGGATTCAGGTCCGCCAACAATCCAACTTAAAGTTTGCGATGATGATAGATCAATGATGGCTGTTGCATTGAGCTCACGAGCTATTGCCCAAGCAAAAGTTGAGGTGCCGATTCCGCCTCTAGCGCCTATGATTGAAATGGTTGTCACACCTTTATTTTGTTAGTACTTCCTTAGAGGAACTATTTATGTTTATCGCTGTGGATAAACCAAATAATTTATAAATTGTGCAAATCTCTTCTATCATTCAAAACTGGGAAATCTGCACGCCATTTCTTTACTAATTCCAAATCTATTTCGCCATCCACAAACTCATCATCTTTATTTCCTCGAGCTAACACATTTCCAGTTGGATCAATCACCATAGATTTTCCTGCAAGTTCAATCTTGTTGAATGTTCCGCGACCACATGCAGCAACTACATAACTCTGATTTTCTATCGCTCGAGCTTTCAACAAAGTTTCCCAGTGTTCTGATCTAATTGTTGGCCAACCAGCACTGACTATAAAACTTGTAGCTCCTCGTTTGTTTTGTTCTTGAAAGAGTTCTGGAAAACGTAAGTCATAACAAGTTGAGATTCCGGTTTCCCCGAGTGGAGTTTTTGAAATCGCTATTTTGTTTCCGGCAGAGAGATATTTTCTTTCGCCATCTTGAAAACCAAATAAATGAATCTTTGAATAGATGATTTGCTTTTCGCCATCTGAATTAAAAACAATTGCCGTGTTGGTCACACTTCCATCTGCATGTTTGATAGGAAAAGTGCCAGCGTGCAACCATTTGTTAGCGTTCTTAATAATCTCGGCTAACTTTTGGAAAAAATCATCTGACAGAGTCATCGCATTTGATTGAAGTGCTTCAAGGTTGAAGGCATGGATAGTCCAGAGTTCTGGAAGTACAACAAAATCTGCATTCGAAAGGTGACTTGGCAACTCGGCTAATACACGATCAATTCGCACATCTACTGGTTCTGCAACTTCGGATTTGACCTGTACGAGTCGAACTTTGACCATAAATTAAGGATAGTCCTCGTGTCTTTGGCACAATAGGGGCAACGATCGGAGCAAGCATGGCAATTCGCGTTTTCTTAATGGATGACCACGAAGTGGTTCGCCGTGGACTTTCGGACCTAATCTCTTCAGAGCCAGGACT
>JAHEEQ010000168.1 GCA_024640585.1 Micrococcales bacterium | reverse complement strand
GAATCAATTCTTTCAGCAGCAGTTGAGGCTGATCCATCGTTACTTGAGCAGTGCAATCAATTGAAAGTTTCACTCGCTTCACCAACAATCATGTACAGCCTTAGCACCACGATTGCCTTCACCTGGCAGCAAAATAAATTAGCTGAAAATGCTGAGGAGATCCGTCAGGTTGCATCTGGGCTATTGGATCGATTGGTCAAACTATCTGCATACCTCGGCACAATGCGCTCCGGTTTAGTAACTGCAATAACCAACTTCAATCACTTTGTCTCTCGCTATGACAACAGCGTCTTGAGAGATGCCAAGAAACTTGAGCAGCTTGGAATTTCGGTTGCGGGAAATCTTGACTCTCCAGAGGAAATCAGCGACTCCCCTCGCCAAATTAAGACTCAAGGTGAGATCATCGACGTAGATCCTGTAGATGAGTTAGAGCAGTAATTTGCGGGTAATCTTGCCCAATGACCAACAAGCCTGAGGGCAAGCTTTACCGCTCTAATAATGTTGAGCATCCAGATGCTCAAGCGGTTAAACCAAGTCGGCAAATTGCAAGGCAAATGCCGACTGTTACTCGGGTTCGCACCCAGTCAATCGCTAGCGATTTTGGATTCACTCCTGCACAGGCCTATTTCTTGATAGGTGCGCCGGTTGCAATTATTGCGGCAATTGAAGGAAAGTTTTTCCCAAGCACAAACTGGTTTTTCACACTTGCTTGGGTTTTGTTATCAATTTTTGTTTCACTTCGCGCAGCTGCTGAAACTTATTGGGCAACTTGGACAGCGCCTCCTATTACTTTTGCAATCGCAGTTTTAATTCATTTAAATTTGAGCGGAAAAGGATTTGGTGGAGTTGCCATCACTCAAGTACTTGGTCTCTTATTCGGATTAAGCGAACGCATGTGGGTTATTTTGGGTGTTACCGCTGCTTGTTGGTTTATCGCAAAACGCAGATTGGTTTCAAACCATAAAGCGCATCGCGCCATGGAACGTTCGACTAACTGATTATTTTTTTGTTGAGTTTAGATCGCGACGAAGTTCGGCAGGCAAACTGAAAATAAGAGTTTCCTTCGTCTCTTCAATTTCTTCAACATCTCCAAAACCGCGTTCGGCTAACCAACTCAAAACCCCAGTAACGAGTTCTTCAGGAACAGATGCTCCTGAGGTAAGTCCAACAGTTGTTGCAGAAGAAACCCATTCGTCATGTAATTCGTTGGCACCATCAACTCGGTAAGCAGCCCTGCTGCCATTCTCAAGCGCAACTTCAGCAAGACGAACTGAGTTTGAAGAGTTGCCACTACCAACAACAATCATCACATCGCATTTGCCAGCGATATTTCGCACAACCGATTGACGGTTTTGCGTCGCATAACAAATGTCATCACTAGGTGGTGATTGCAGTTGCGGTAGTCGCTTTTGAAGCCTGGCAACCGTTTCCATAGTTTCATCAACCGAAAGAGTGGTTTGGGAAAGCCAAACAACCTTGTCGTCATTTCCAAGATCAACTGTGTCTGCAGATTCAGGACCATCGACCAAAATCATCGAGTCTGGGGCTTCACCCATGGTTCCTTCAACTTCTTCATGACCTTCATGTCCGATGAAGACAATGCGATACCCATCAGCGGCAAATCGCTTTGCCTCGCTGTGTACTTTTGTTACGAGAGGGCAAGTCGCATCAATTGTTTTTAGGCTACGAATACCAGCATCTTCATGCACTGCGGGAGAAACGCCATGCGCACTAAAAACAACGGTAGATCCATTCGGAACTTCATCAAGCTCATCAACAAAAATTGCACCGCGCTCTTTTAGCTGATTCACAACAAACTTGTTGTGAACAATTTCTTTGCGGACGTAGATTGGCGCACCGTAATGTTCTAGTGCTTTTTCAACCGTCACGATTGCGCGGTCAACACCTGCGCAGTAACCACGGGGGGCAGCTAGTAACACTTTTTTGCCGTTGCTCACAGGGGCATCGTAAAAGGTCTGACGACTTCGTGCCCGCGCTACTTCAATTGGTCAGGTTTATGTGGTGGCATACGCCCATGACCGCAACGACTGGTGCTGGGCAATCGCCTGACTCCGCACTCAAAGTCCACCAAGTTTCCAAGTCCATTGGTGACTACCTTGCAAAACTGAGCCGCATTTGGGTTGAGGGTCAAGTCATCAAATGTCAGGTTTATGGCAATCTCGCATACATTTCCTTTAGAGACCCAGATCTCGATATTTCATTGCAGGTAGTTGCCGCAACTTCACTTCTCGATGGATTACAACCACCGCTTGAAGATGGTAGCCGAGTGGTTATGCACGCAAGTGTCGATTGGTGGAGCAAAAAAGGCGATCTCAAACTTCGAGCCCACGCAATCCAAAATGTTGGGGTTGGCGATTTATTGGTTCGAATCCAAATGTTGCGAAACGCTCTAGAAGCAGAAGGATTGTTTAAGCCAGAACTCAAAAAGAAACTTCCCTTCCTGCCACGCAAAGTTGGACTAATAACTGGTCGTGATACGGATGCATTGAAAGACGTCGTGGTAAATGCACGCAGGCGCTGGCCATCAACACAATTTGAAATCAAAGAAATCGCGCTTCAACAACAAGGCACTCCACTTGCTGCAATTAAAGCCATGAAAGAACTTGAAGCAATTGATGAAGTAGATGTAATCGTGATTGCGCGCGGAGGAGGCTCCTTCGAAGATTTACTTCCTTGGAGTGATGAGGGATTGGCCCGTGCGGTTAGAAATTGCTCTAAGCCAGTTGTTTCGGCAATTGGTCACGAAGCTGACCATCCAATTCTTGACGACGTAGCAGATGTGCGTGCCTCCACCCCAACGGATGCTGCTCGAAAAATAGTTCCAGATTTGGAAGATGAAATTGCCAAAGTTTCTCGCAACACATCTAGACTAAAAGATCTACGAACTAGATGGTTCGACGAACAAAATCGCCATCTTGCTTTCTCAAAACAAACTTTGGCAGCGAAATCGCCTAAGGCTCTCGTGGAAATAAAGATGGGTGAGATCAAGTTAATCCAAAAAGATTTGCGGGCAACTGCCCAAAACCACATCAAAAACCTCAAAGCAGATTTGCAAGAAAATAAAGCAAAATTGAAAGCACTTTCACCATTCAATGTTCTAGCTCGTGGTTACGCAGTTGCAACAGACAATC
>JAHEEQ010000029.1 GCA_024640585.1 Micrococcales bacterium | reverse complement strand
CTAGCGGCATCATGTTTGTTGATAATGATGTGATGCGTTATTGGTGGATTGCACTTTATCTACTTGTTGTGATTTTTATCCTTGGATTCCGCGTGGTCTATCCACTTAGTCGCACTTTCCGCCATGACTTAAGAGTTGAAAAAGTAGTAAGAGAAAGTCCGCACACAGTAAGTGTGATTATGAAGGGCAAGAATCTAGATCGTCTAAAAGCTCGAGGCGGTCAGTTCTTTACCTGGCGCTTCTTAGACCACAAGGCATCTTGGGAAGGCCACCCGTATTCCCTCTCGGCCCGTCCAACAAATGAGCGCTTGCGAATAACCGTAAAAGATTTGGGCGATCACTCAAAGTCACTTTCAAAATTGAAACCTGGTACTCGGGTAATGATCGAAGGCCCATATGGAGTATTCACCGCTGATGCAATCGAAGGAAAGAGCGCATTACTTATCGCAGGCGGAGTTGGAATCACTCCTATTCGTGCACTCTTAGAAGAACTGCCAGCAGAAATCGATACAGATTTGATTTGGCGCGCTTCAAACCAACATGATCTTTCGCTTCAAAAAGAGGTTGAAGAAATTGCAAAAGCTCGTGGCACTCGAATTCACTACATGGTTGGTAGTAGAAAACATTTCCCATTAAGTGTTGCTCGATTGAAACGCACTATCCCTCACATTATGGATACAGATATTTTCTTGTGCGGTCCTGAAGGATTAGTAGAAGAAGCAAAACACTCGATTTTGGAGCTCGGTTTTGATCCAGACCGCCTCCACGACGAAGCATTCGCTTACTAAGAGGTAGAAATGAAACGCGGAATTATTATCGGAAGCGCGGCGGTGGCAGGCGCAGTAGGTTCATTTGTTTTCCCTGCAGGCGCATTCACGCCAGCGGTATTGGTAGGTGAATCAGCAGCGCCGATTACCAACCCAACCTCGACTCCAAACCCATCGAGTTCCGCCACCCCAACAAATTCACAGAGCCGAACATTGGTGGGAGACACGGTTAATACTCGTTACGGCCCAGTCCAAATTCAACTAAATGTCACCGGCACCACAATTGATTCGGTAGATATTTTGCAGGCTCCTACTGGTTCAAATGCGCGCTTTACGAATTATGCGATTCCAATTTTGATTCGTGAAACCCTAGATGCACAGTCTGCAAACATAAGCAGTGTCTCTGGTGCTAGTTACACATCTCAAGGATTTATGCAGTCATTGCAATCGGCATATTCACAAATGTAATTACCACGTCATCGTTTTGGATGATGTGAATTGATTTGAATTATTCAAAGATAATCCAAAATAATTACCACTTGGTGGATTTGCTCCATGAAGAGATGCGTATTCAAGCGGATTAGGTAGGTTTAGGACTATCTCACCATCAATCAAGATTTGAAGCAAAGATGAAGAACTGTAAATCAAGACTTTTGTTTGATTTGAGATTGCCAAAGGAATTGATTTCCACCAGATAGGGATTTGCTTCACTCCGGCTGGAGAGATAGTTTGCAGATAAATCCTTTGCTCTATCTCGCTCAAGCTAATCAACCAACCGCAAATAATCGTGGTACCGCTAGTGCACGCATCTGCATAAAAAGTCATATGAGGAATTATCGTATCTCGGGCTGTAAGTCGAAATTCCGAGTAGAAATGTTTATCAGTCGGTGTGTTTTTGTTTATGAGAATAGTTTTGGTGCTTCTGCTGGTAGTGCTTACGCCAGAAGTTCCTACAAAAGTAAACCCGGAGAGGCTTGAAATAGGTTTCCAATTCGCTACTGGATTAATCCAAATTCCACCTGTGGATTTAGAAGGCGCTACTTGATGACTTGTGAAATTGGCATTCAGAGCTATTGAATTCAATACATTCTTAAATAGCAAGATTGGCAAACCAAATCCTTTTAGAGCCCCTGAAGCAATCGCAACCACTTGTTTTGGACGAACTATTGCAGGATCTGTGCCGAGGTTTGAATCCCCTTTTGTTCGAAGTCCATACTTTTCAATTGAATATATTCGATGAAGAATGAATTGACTGCGCTTTTCGTATTGAATTATTGATCCAACTTGTAATTCGGTATAGTCGACCGAATGCAATAAAACTAAATCACCTGCGGTGATGGTAGGTGACATTGAATTGCTCGCCACGACTGCGAATTCAAAACCAGCAAGTCGTAGCCCTAAAAGTGAAACTGCATACAACGTCACCACTAGAGCTACAAACTTGATAATCGTTGCCGATATTTGACGAGCAATTCGCATGATTAGGCAGAAATTGCTGCTGAATCCACGGCGAACTCAAAATTCAATGTCGCTCCTTGATATGGATTGTCATCTACCGAAATCAGGTCTGGCCATGTCACAATTGCGGTCAGTTCCTTTGTAGTACTAGCGGGCAAATTAGTAAAGTTGATATCCAATTCGGAAATTGAACCACTATACAAAGAATTGTTATCGGCATCTTTTATTGCAATCTTTAGCACATCATCCAGACTATTTGCCGAAGCTTCAAGATTCGTAACATAAAGGCGAATATCAGCTGCCAACGTACCAGTATTCGCAATTCGAATTGTTGATGTTTGAGCCCCCATTGCTGGTTGAGCATTTGCAATACTAAAGACAGGGCTTGAACTCTGATTTCCATTTGCATCCACAAGTTGCACACCAACCGTACCTGCCTCAGCATTATTGTTTTGCGAATTGGTTTGGGTCGTGAACTGCGCGTAGGTGTTTGGGACCGTTAAAGCAAATACAGTTGCCACCGCGAGACTCGCTAATGTCAATGTAATTGATTTTGTTTGGGATTTCATTTTTCTCCATTTTCTCTATTCGTTTATTACTGGTAGAGATTTAGTCAATTAACTTCACGAATTGCACACAGCATGGGCAAGAGAAGCTCACGATATTTTTGAGAAAGAGTTTTCTTTTAATCAATTGGCATTTTTGAGTTAATAAGAGCACAGACTCCGCAAACTTTGAGGCTTGCGGGGCTTGGTGATTAGTCGAGAATTAAGGAACCTGTGGATCAATTGGGTCAGTAGCTTGTTCTTCAACCAAGTACTCGATTTGAAGAGTCGATTCTGCATAGAAGTTGTACTCGTCGCTGAACTCGAAATCGATTAAGTAAGTTCCTGGCAACATCTCAGGCAAAGTTACTGACCATGTCCCAAGTCCAGTTACTCTAACTTTCGCACCTTCAACCTTTGCCCCATCGATGCGAACTGTCACATCACCAGTTACACAAGCTGCAAAATTGCTCAATCTTCTTGCGTATACTTCAAATTTTCTTGAAGAATTCAAAACTGGATCAACCGTGAAATCGATAGCGTCGGAAGTCGCAACGTAATCACCTTCGAAAGGAATCCAAGTTCCTAATGCAAGGGCTCGAAATTCATCAGTTGTTCCGCGGAAAACATTCATGTCCAAACGCGATCCATTTTGAATGCCGAATTTCTTTCCAGATGCCATGCTCGAGTACTGCCAAAAACTCCACGCAATATCGGCACCATTTGTCCAAGGCGTTTGGTACTGACCATTTGTGCAGACTGAACACACTGGAATTCCACCCGCATTTATTACTGCAACCGCATCATCGTGAGACATTTGCTTATAACGTTTTGTTTGATGGGCGTAATAGCGAGCCATCCACAAAGTAATAGTGTCCCAAAATGGATCGTCTTGAATCAATCGTGTACCCAAGAAATTTGGTCCGCTATAAACAATTGGCATTCGACCTGTTCGAGCCTGCATTTCAAGTAGCCAAGTCTTGACCCACAAATTAACTGACGATTTCTTAACTCCATCAGCGATACCGCTACCTGGAATATCGTCGCGTTCTACATCCAGTACATAAGGCAAGTCGAATTCGTTATAGCCACCGAGTTCAGTTAGACGAATAGTTGCTTGGATTGCTTCGGCCCGCGCATCAGCTATCAGTTTTGCCTTATTGTCTGAATGAATCATTCCTGGGAAGTGATAAAGCCCTGTGGAAAGTCCTGCGGCTTGTGCAGCTGGTTTATCGATTGCAGAAAATTTCTTTGCGTAATCGTCAGCATACTTTGTGCCGTCAGATTTTATAGTTCCGTCAGATGCCTTTATGAAAACAAAACGTACACCTTGAGAATAAGCCTTTTGAAAATTGATTGGTTTTCCATCATCTAAAAGATCTGCAACACCATCGTTATTTGTGTCCGCCATATGCTGCCAACGAGAAATATCTATTCCCCAAATACGAGATGGTGAACCTGGGCCGAGTGCATCAATCGGCAAAACGGAAGGTGGTAGAACGGTGAAACTAATTACATTGCTCAGAGCAATTCCGCGAGAAGTAGTTGCAGTGATTCGATATTGGTATGTTCCAGCTTCTATTGGTAGCTGTACTCGAGCCACCCAGGCTGTACGTCCAACTGAAGCTTGAGCTGAAACTGGTGTCCATACTTCACTAATTAATTGTTCAGTCTGAATTGCAATATTTTTACCAGCATCTAGGAATGAGCCGGAGATGTTTGTAAGCGCTGCAGATGGAAGAGTCGCATCGCTTGTTGTAATTGTTATCGAAGGGGCTGGTCGCGGTGGAACGACTCTAACCGTGGTTTCGACTACAGTTGATTTTGAAACATTGACAGCTTTTATTTGATAGCGAAGTTTTTGTGGAGTTGATGGTGCGGTAACAACCATTTTCCATTCACCATTTTTGTTGGTCTTAGTGCGACCACTGCGCAAAGTTGTCCAGCGCTTTTTTTGCCAGAGTTTGCGTTCGATCACAATACCTTTACGGGCAGGTTTTACTGTGCCACTCAATTCAAAAGTTTGCGAAACCACAATACGAGAGTGCGATGAGACCGCTTTCACTTTGAAAGGCACGTTTGCTTTAGGTGCGTCTGGCACAAGTGCGATCGAAGGAGTAGAAGACAAAACTGAAAGACAAAATGTGACTACCAAGATGCTGGCAATTTTGCGCATTGGCATTCACCCCATTTCATCCAGTTTGCGGTGGCGAATTATCGCAGATTTTCCGCTGTTACTGTCCGCCTGTGTCAAGACGCGGTGCAATTCTCTTCACAGCCCTTTCCATAATTTGGGGCACTCCATACTTATTTATCAAGTACGCCCTTGTGGATTTTGATCCCTTATTTATCGTATTTGCCCGAACTGCACCAACTGCAGTTATTTTGCTACTTCTCGTATGGAGGCAAGGAAAACTTAAAGACAACTGGCATTACTGGAAATACTGCACGTTCTTTGCCATTATTGAAATGGTTTTTCCTTGGTATTTTGTAAGTGCAGCTGAAAAGAGTGTTAGTTCGAGTTTGGCTGGACTGATGCTGGCTGTTGTCCCAATTTTTGCTGTCATCACCGCCAAGATTCGAGGTGAGGACAACGCTTTCAATTTCCGTAGAATTTCTGGAATTGCGATTGGTATCGCCGGTGTATTTGCATTAGTCGGAGTCGATTCGCTCAATTCTGATATTAATTTTGGTGCGATCTTGATGTTAATCGGAGCTGCACTTGGATACGCAACTGCACCAGTATTGATTTCTACAAAATTGAAAAATGCTGATTCAACTTCAGTGATTGCAATTTCATCGCTTGCAGTTACATTGATTTATCTTCCGCTGATTCCTAGCCACTTACCTACACATACACCGTCCGCTAGTGCAATTTGGGCTGTAATCACTTTGGCTGTTGTTTCAACCATCGCTGGATTTGCAGTGTTTTTCGCGCTAATTGCAGAGGTAGGTCCAATGAAGGCAACTTTGATTACGTACATAAATCCGGCGGTTGCAATTTTGCTTGGCGTAATTTTCTTAGGTGAAGAGTTAACCCTTGGTTTACTAATTGGCTTCCCGCTTGTATTAGGCGGTTCTTGGTTAGCTTCAAAGCACTAGTGAATTAATAAATCGTTGCTTGGGTCAAGTGCCCAATAAACAACTCCATCCCATATCCCAAAGCCTTCGTCCATTGATATGTGACCCACACCTTGCCAGACGATTGGAATTATTCCGAGCGGCTTGCCAAAGGTTTCGACAACTCCATTTGGCAACCAAGGATCGTTGTCTCCTGCGAGTATGAAAGTTTCTTTCGATGCCGAAATTAATTTTGACTTCAGTTCGGTTTGAAATACGTCTTGAAAAGTTTTTGCGGCAATTAGAAGTTCTGGATCGGCTGGCGCAACAAGTAAAGTTCTTTCTACCTCTAAATTTAAATTCACACTCGCAATTAGTTTTAGCCAAGCAACACAGCCAAGTGAGTGCGCAATCACAACTACCGATTCCGATCCAGCTTCTTTCAATAATTCAATTTCTGTAATCAGCACTTCTAGCCACTCACTGGCATTTGGTGAATCTGGGTTTGGAAGTTGCGGATATGCAACGTATTGACCTTGTTTACGCAATCGAGCAGCAAGGTGGCGCATCCAGTGACCTTCGGGGCGATGATTCTCAAGCCCGTGAATCAGCAGATAGCCACGCATTAATCTCCTTGGTTTGAGCCCAACCTTCCCACCGAATTGCACGTATGTCCAGTAGATGATTGACTTAGTCAAGTAATTGACCAAGTCAAAGAAAAGTGGAAATGTCCAAATCTGTTGAGCGATTTACCTCGTGCTTTGGTGCGATGTTACGTGCTACGGCAAAAGCTAAGTCTCAGCTTTCCACTTACCAAGGGGTCGACTTCACCGGACTTCGGCTTTTGGCCCACCTTTGCTCAAATAGTCCAAGCCGGCTATCTGATCTAGCCGAAGAACTGGCAGTGGATCCTGCACTCATCACTCGCCAATCACATGCGTTGCTAGATGGTGGCTTTGTGGTGCGAACCGTTAATCCAATGGACGCGCGCGGATCATTACTTGCAGTCACCGAAAGCGGTGAAGAACTTTTCAAAAATCATACAGCAATTCGAAATGCATTCTTCAAAGATGTTTTCGAAGGTTGGTCTCAAGAAGAAATCAATCAATTCACAAATTCCGTTGAGCGTTTTACTAATGCGCTCCACGAAAAATCTGCTGCGACAATCTCACAGCACAAAACAAAACAGGAGAGATAGTGACTAAAGAACACGATCACCATAGCGCGAAGTACTTGTCGCATCAGGAAATCGTTCCAATCCTTATTGGGTTGATGATGGGCATGTTCTTGGCGGCTTTGGACCAGACCATTGTTGCCACCAGTATTCGCACAATCGGCGACGAACTAAACGGTCTATCAATGCAAGCTTGGGTAACAACTGCGTACCTGATCACTAGCACAATTACTACACCGCTATATGGAAAGCTCAGCGATATTTATGGTCGCAAACCGCTTTTCATTTGGGGTATCTCATTCTTTATCGGTGGCTCGCTTTTGAGTGCATTCGCAACATCAATGGGAATGCTTGCAATCTTCCGCGCCGTCCAAGGTATTGGTGCAGGTGGCTTGTTCACTCTTGCACTTGCAATCATTGGCGACATTGTTCCGCCACGTGAGCGTTCTAAGTACCAGGCATATTTCATTGCTGTTTTCGGAACTTCAAGTGTGCTTGGGCCTGTTGTTGGGGGTTTCCTTGCCGGAACTGACTCAATCTTGGGTCTAGCAGGATGGCGATGGGTGTTCTTTGTAAACGTTCCGATTGGATTGATTGCACTTTTCGTTGTTAATCGCACACTTCATATTCCAAATTTCCAGAAAGTAAATCACCCACTCGACTGGTCAGGCGCAATCTCTTTGAGCACTGCACTTGTTCCGCTCTTGTTGGTTGCTGAAAGAGGACGTGAATGGGGTTGGACTTCAACCAACTCATTGGGTGCTTACGGACTCAGCATTATCGGCATCATTTGGTTTGTACGCGCTGAATCAAAGATTGGTGATGAAGCACTTATTCCACTTCGCCTATTTAAAGATAAGACTTTTTCACTACTAACCGTTATCGGTGTTATCACCGGTATGGGCATGTTTGGTGGCCTTGCTGTGTTGCCTTTGTATTTGCAGATTGTTGGTGGCGCATCACCTACTGAAGCTGGTTTGCAATTGTTGCCTCTGACATTAGGCATCATGAGCGGTTCTGTCTTCTCAGGTCAAATGATTAGCAAAATCGGTCGCTACAAAATGTTCCCAATCTTGGGTGCAGTTTTGATGACAATTGGTTTGGCTTGGATGACCCAACTAACTGCAGACACTACATTTCCAACCATCTTTGGCATGTCACTAATCTTTGGTTTCGGTCTAGGAAACTTGATGCAACCAACCGTTCTAGCAGTGCAAAATGCTGTTTCACCTCGCGACATTGGCGTTGCGACTTCTTCAGTAACCTTGTTCCGTCAACTTGGCGCAACATTGGGTACCGCGATCTTTTTATCACTCTTGTTTGGTGCATTGCCAACAAATGTTGGAGATCGCTTTGCAACTGCAGCTCAAGATCCGGCTTACCAAACTGCATTCCAAACTGACGTTGTGGCAGCTGATGCAAATGGAACTATCACAGAAGCAAACAAACACTTCTTAGAGATGAACCAAGGTGGAAGTGAAAACATATTTGATGACACTTCTTGGATAGAAAATGCCAACCCTGTATTGGTACGACCAATCAAGGATGGCTTCACTGATTCAACGGTCATCGTGGTACTCGTAGCCGCAATCACCACCGCCTTTTCGATTCTATTTGCACTATTTGTGCCAAATAATCGACTTCGCGAACGTGATGAAGCATTCGTTCCAGTTGCGGAATAGTGAGAGAATTCAGAAATGAAATCCTTATTTATTCGGTGGCTTGCGTTAGGCGGTGCCATTTGGGCAGCTGCTTACGCAATTCCTGGTATTGAAGTAAAGAATGGCGACTTTGTCACCTACGCCGGTATCGCTTTGATCTTTGGATTGATCAACGCAACTATCGGCACTTTGGCAAAGATTTTGACCTTTCCAATCACGATATTGAGTTTGGGTTTGTCAATGCTCGTCGTAAACGGTGCAATGCTGCTGATAACCGATTCCGTAAGCGATGCCTTGAAAATTGCGACCACTTGGGATGCAATTTTGGGTGCATTTCTAATCGCAATTGCATCAGCAATTATCAACAAACTAATTAGTTCATTTGTGAAATAAAGTGGATAGAAGTTCGGAACCGGGTGAGTTTTATCTAGGAGTTGGGGTCGGGCCCCATCGAGAACCTCACCCGGTTGGCGAACAATTCGATACTGAACTTCTCAACAATGGCGACCGCCGAAATGTGGCGGATGAATTCAGATATCTAACAGTTGAGGCAATTCGAAATATTCTTGCAACTCGGCGCATACCTCTAGAGATTGCGATTGAAAATTGGCAACATGATTTGAACATTGGTTCACTAGTAAGAACCGCAAACGCTTTCAATGTTAATTTGTTTCACATCATTGGCAATAAACACTGGAACCAGCATGGCGCATTGATGACCGACAAATACATAGATATTAAGCATCACCAAAATGTTGCAGAATTTAAGGCCGACTGTTTACACCGCGATTTGCCAATAATTGGATTTGAAAATCAGGTTAATGCCAAACAAATCGAAACTTCGGTATTGCCGGAGAAATGCGTGCTGTTATTTGGAAACGAAGGACTTGGACTAAGCGAAGAAGCATTGAAAGCGTGCGATGAGTTTTTTGAGATTGCTCAATCTGGCTCTGTGCGGTCAATGAATGCATCCGTTGCAGGTGCGATTGCGATGTACGCGTGGCGAATTCAGCACGGAGGACACAATGGCTGAGCTGAAACAACACTGGACACAGATCCACGCAAACAAAGACAAAGACGTGAGTTGGTGGCAGGAAGATCTTTGGTTGGACTTCTTGGATTTCATATCCATTTCCGGCAGCGCAATTGATGTTGGCTCTGGCCAATCTCCTATTGCAATTGCACTGGCTCATGCGGGTTTTAACCCGGTTTATGTAAATGATCTAGCTGAGAATGCCCTAGAAAAGTTAGTACTAAGTGGGTCAAGTGCCGGAGCAGAACTCATAGCATTGCCTGGATCGGTTTTGAATATTAATTTACCAACCGATGTAAAGCTTTGGCACGACCGAGCAGTTTTCCATTTCTTAACTGCTGAATCTGAAATTCGCGACTATAAAAATAAGGTTCTTTCATCTACTTGCGAAGGCGCATATCTGGTGATTTCAACATTTTCAGAAAATGGTCCAGATCAATGCAGCAGCCTGAATGTGCACAAATATTCTCCAGAGGAACTTGTAGCCGTATTCAGTCCGGAATTCAAAGAATTAAAAACATTGAAACGGGTGCACAAAACTCCATGGGATTCTGAACAAGAATTCAGTATCGCAATTATGCAAAAGATTTAAATAGATTCTCGGATTGCCGATGTAAAAGCATCTACATCCTCAGATGTGGTATCCCAGGAGCACATCCAGCGACACTCACCTTTAGTGTGATCCCAAACATAGAAATGAAATTTTTCTTGTAATTCTGAAATCACCTTGTCAGGAAGTATCGCAAATACTGCGTTGGCGTCCACAGGTTTGGAAACTTCGACCACATCTTTGATTCCATTTTCCAGCCGTTTAGCCATTTCATTTGCATTAGTGGCATTGATTTTCCAGAGGTCATTCTCAAGAAGTGCTAGAAGTTGGGCACTGATGAATCTCATTTTGCTAGATAGTTGCATCGCAGATTTACGAACATACGGCATGGCTTTTGCTACATTTGGATTGAAAGTAATAACTGCCTCCGCACCAAGTGCGCCATTTTTCGTGGCGCCAAATGAAATTGCATCTAGTCCAGCATCAACTGTGAATTCGCGGAAAGATTTCCCTAAAGAAACAGCTGCATTCGAAATACGCGCACCATCTAAGTGAACTTTGAGCCCGAGTTTGTGCGCATGTTCAGTAATTGCTCGAATTTCTTCAACTGTATAAACAGTTCCGTATTCAGTTGATTGCGTAATAGAAACGACGGCTGGTTGAGCTCGGTGAACAAAACCAAAATCGAATGCATGGACGTCAATCAATTCTGGAGTTAGCTTTCCATCTGGAGTAGGAACTGTCCAGAGTTTTAATCCTGCTACCTTTTCTGGTGCTCCACCTTCATCAGCATGGATATGCGCTGTGGAAGCACAGATAACCGCTTCCCAAGATCTAGTCATACTTTGCAGCGCAGTTACATTTGCTCCAGTTCCATTGAATACTGGAAAAACTTGTGCACCTTGTCCGAATAACTCTTCAATTTTTGCCTCTAGGGCTTTTGTAATTTCATCATCGCCATAGGCTGTTTGATGTCCCGCATTTGCTCTGGCAATCGCCGCAAGGATGTCGGGGTGAGCGCCTGCGTAATTGTCTGAGGCAAATCCGCGCCAGGGCTTTGAAATATAAGAATTCACTTTCACAGACTACTTCAAAAGTGATTGGGCGGTAATCTAAGCAAATACTAAGGAGAGATATGGCTCAAGATATAGAACTATACGGCGCTGACTGGTGTGGGGATTGCCGTCGCACTGAACGTTTGTTGAAGGAACTAAACGTTTCTTACACAAAACTTGATGTTGAAAATGATGATGCACTTCGCAACAAAGCAATTGAAATCAGCGGCAAGCAAAGCATTCCGGTCGTGGTTTTCCCAGACGGCGAATACTTTGTGGAACCATCTGATCCGGCAATGCGCGAAAAGCTAAGCCAATTGGGACTTATTTAATGCGCAAAATTGCCGCCGAATTTCTTGGCACGATGTTTTTGTTGACTGCAATTGTCGGCTCCGGGATCATGGCCACCAACCTCACTTCGGATGTGCTCACTCAATTACTCATCAACTGCATCGCCGCTGTAGCAACCTTATTTGTAATTATCAATTTGTTTGCACCAATCAGTGGCGCGCAATTCAATCCGATAGTGAGCCTGTACCTTTTATTCAAAGGTAAACAAGATGTAGTAACTACATTAAAACTTGTCTCAGTGCAAATAATTGGTGCGATTCTTGGTACAAAGCTTGCAGAATTCATGTTTCATGAAAGCATTGGCAATATCGCAACAACCGAAAGAAACTCATTTGGATTGTTGGTTGGCGAAATTGTTGCAAGTGCTGGTTTAATTCTGATTATTGCATTTGCAGCAAATGGAGATATCAATCCAGCAGTCGTGGTTCCTGCTTGGATTGCAGGCGGGTATTTCTTCACTTCATCAACAATATTCGCGAATCCAGCTGTAACTATTGGACGCACTTTTACTGACAGTTTTGCAGGAATTCACCCAAATTCTCTTCTGGGTTTCATCGCTGCGCAAATAATTGGGCTTATTCTCGGTACGTTGCTAAGTAAAATCTTTTTGGAGGACTAATGAGTCAAAAACCAAGTGTTTTATTTGTTTGTGTACACAACGCAGGACGTTCGCAAATGGCTGCTGCATTCCTGAATGTATTAGGTAAGGGCGAAATAGAAGTTCGCTCAGCTGGTTCTATGCCAGCAGAAACTGTTAATCCGGCAGTACTTGAAGCTTTGAAAGAAGTTGGGATCGATATTTCAAAAGAGATTCCTAAAGTACTCACCACCGAAGCGGTTCAAGAATCAGATGTGATTATCACTATGGGCTGCGGTGATGCTTGTCCAATTTTTCCAGGCAAGGTTTATTTGGATTGGAAACTTGAAGATCCCGCTGGTCAAGGTGTAGAAGCAGTCCGGCCAATTCGGGATGAAATAAAAGCACGAATTGAAAATCTAATTGCTGAATTACCGGAAATGATTAAACATTAAGAAATAAGTTTTGGGTCAAAACCGACTGGTAATTCAAGTCGGTTTTCTGCCATCAAATTCTTATCATTCAAAATTTCTCGGGTTGATTTATCCGAGACGATTACGCCACCTGACAAAATCACAGATCTTGGGCAAAGTTCTAGCGCATATGGCAAATCATGTGTAACCATTAAAACAGTTACATCAAGTCCACGCACAATGTCTGCCAATTCTCTACGGCTTGCAGGATCTAGATTCGAACTTGGCTCATCCATAATCAAAATCTCTGGTTTCATAGCCAATACAGTTGCAAGCGCAACCCGTCGGCGTTGGCCAAAAGACAAATGATGTGGTGCCCGATCTTTGAACTCGGACATTTGGACCTGACTAAGGGCCCAATCGACGCAAGCCTCAAGTTCAGATCCGCGCAGTCCCATGTTGTAAGGTCCAAATTCGACGTCTTCTCGAACTGTAGGCATAAATAGCTGATCGTCTGGGTCTTGAAAAACAATTCCAACTCTACGGCGAATTTCGAGCAAATTCGCTTTGTTGTTTACATCAAGTTTGAGGCCAGCAACCTCTACTTCACCTGAACCACTCAATATTCCATTCAAGTGCAAAACTAAAGTGGTTTTTCCCGCTCCATTTGGCCCGAGTACCGCAACTCGTTCCCCTTTCGCGATTTCGAGATTTACACCAAATAGCGCTTGATTTCCATCTGGATAAGCAAAAGCTAAATTTGTTAATTTCAGACTATTCATAGATAGATTCCGATCAGTAGAACTAACGAAGCGGTTATTGGAAGTAAAGAAACATAAAACCAGTCACTCAAAGTGGCAGAAGAGTGATTTGCTCGCGGCATTTCACCACTGAATCCGCGCGACAACATCGCGAGATGCACACGCTCCCCGCGTTCGTATGAACGTATAAATAAAGCACCCGCGGCTTGTGCGACTACTTTCCAATCTTTTGGTCCTTTAGCAACAAAACCACGTGATTCGCGCGCAGTTTTCATACGGTTGAGTTCGTCTGTTACAACAGCAGAATAGCGAAGCATAAAAGTGGCAATGTTTATGAGCAGTGGAGGAACTTTTAAATGTGCAAGCCCGTGCAAAATTTCTCTAACACTTGTTGTAGATGAAAGTAAAATTGAAATCAAAACGCCGATTGAACTTTTTATCAAAATAGCAACACCAGCGATTAAACCTGGTTGCGAAAACGTTAGTCCACCAAATTCGATGTACGGAGCTCTACCCAAAAATGGCATCAGAATTGCAAACAAGACAAAAGGAATTTCCACAATCATTCGCCGCAAGGCGGTCGTAAAACCAATTTCTGAAATGAAAATTAAGCCAGCAATTAGTATGAAATATCCGGCAAATGAGGGGTAATTGTTCGCAGGTGTTAGCACTGCAATTAGCAGAAATGAAAAAGCGCCGATGATTTTTACATGGGGTGCAAGGTTATGAATAAAAGTGTGTTTATGCACAAATAAGTGATCGCCAATTTGATGACCATGCTGATGTTTGTCAGGCATTTTGTTTTGGTTTTCGTACGTACATGTATAGCCCAGTGCCAACCATCCCGGTAGCTGCTACTCCGGTTAGGCCAGCAATCGCCCGTGAAAGAACGGAATTTTCAATTCCTTCTGTTTCGTATCCCGCTAAAGCTGAATCACTAGTTGGAGATTTCTCTTCTGCGGAGTCAAATCCCAAGTCCATTGCAACTTTGTTTAACCCATCTGGGTGAGTTGAAGCAAAGTAACTGACACCCCCTGCGAGTAATCCACTAATCAACAGGATTGCGATTGTGTATTTTTTCATTATTTCAATTCCACATTCTTGATGGTTAAATCTTTTTTTGGAAGCAACTGGCTAGCCCCATAAACCAAATCGGATCTGGTTGCGAGAACCGCACCGATAGTCAAAGCCGTTATGACAGCTTCTCCAATTCCAATTAAGAAATGGACGGAAAGCATTGCACCCAAGACTTTAGAAAGCTCGATTATTCCACTTCCACCAATTGAATATTCGAAAACGAATCCGAGGGCAGATACCGGCACTGAAACAAATGCAGCAACAGCACTTGCAAGTACAACATTGGAATTTTTCTTCGGTAAAACTGTTAAGACGGCTCGAAATAGCAACCACCCAATCAACACGGTTAGGACACCCATGTTCAAAATATTCAAACCGATTGCACTCAATCCGCCGTCTGCAAATATGAAAGCTTGTAGAGATAGAACTACCGTCATTGCAAGCAACGCAACCCACGGGCCAACCAAAATTGCCGCTAGTGCGCCACCTAATAAATGCCCACTAGTTCCAGCTGCAACTGGGAAGTTGAGCATTTGAACTGCGAAGATAAATACTGCGGTTAGACCAGCCATGGGAGCGACTTCCGCTTCCATGCTACCTCGGGACTTCTTCAGGGCAAGCGCAATTGCAGACGCAGAAACTAGGGCTGCTGCCCCTGAAACTGGCGCGCTGATAAAACCATCTGGAATATGCATGAATCCTCCAATCCCAGAGTTTATCGGTGATTCTTTGCAATTGCAAAAGATTTGCAATAACTCCTATTTTGAGTTCAATTGAGCGTATCCAGCAGACAAACTAAAGGCTATGAACAGCCATACTTGATAGGGAAACAACCACCAAAATATTGGGGAATACAGCGAAGAAAGTTGCACCATCAATCCAATTGTGACCACGGCACATGCGCCTAACCATGTTGCAGCTCGAAATAGCCGTTTAGTTTTATAAAAATCCCAAGACCATGCGATTGCAAAAATCACACTCAGAGTTAGAAAAAATAGCCAAAGTGCAGATTTAGAGAATTCATTATTAAGTGAAATTTGTACACCCGACATAGCCAAAACAACAAAGTTGTAGGGCCAGATCAAACCGAATACAAAGTTTGGAGGTTGCCAAAATGGTTTTTTGAGAGAGTCGTACCACTCACTGCTGTTATCCACCCATAAGCCTGACATTGCTGCATAAATCACCAC
>JAHEEQ010000151.1 GCA_024640585.1 Micrococcales bacterium | reverse complement strand
CGTCAGCCAATCCGTCTAAAGCGCCTTTTGCAGCAGCAAGACAGTTGTCGGTGTCACGCAATCTCTTGTCTGGCATCACAAAGGTGAGTTTCAGACGAATGTTTTGACCATCATGCTTCCAGCCGTTCAATTGATGTTTGGCAAGAAAGGTTGAGTTGTCTCGGTAGTCACTGCGAGTTTGGTACAGCTTGGCCCAATGCGTACCCTTGGCACGATTTGGGAACAGTTCAGCAGGAGGGAAGGTTAGTTCGATTTTCATTTGCTTGCTTTTTGTTGTTCAGTCATGCGCCGCCTCAAATCCAAAGTAGCGGACTCGCCTCTGATTTTTTGCATTACCGTTAAGTGTTCCTGCCACCAAGTAGCTGTGGCGGTCAATCCAATCGTCTTTGCTTTCGCCTTGTAACGCTGAATCCACTCCCTCGCTTCGCAGTCCCTCATGTGCTCCAACTCCTGTGAAGTTATCCCGCCTTTGTAGGAACTTGGGCGCTCCAAGGGTGGCCCATACAGTCTTGGGGCTTCTTTCTGTTTCTTTGCCATACATCATTTATATTCTTCCTCTGCCATGTGGCAAAAGATTCCGCACTGAATATCCTGTTCTTGCGGATAGTTTCCAGCATCCTTTGGAAGCTCGTCAAGATAAACATCTTTAAGAACTGTTTGTTTTTTTAGCCTTTCTAATGTCGCCATGCGATTAAATTGATCTGGAAAATCAACTTTGATTTTGTTCCAATATCCTTTACCACCTTTAACGCAGCCAATACAGTTGTTGTTGTGGTAACCCAGTTTGTACATTGCTGGCAATTCAATTCCAGCGTTTTCAAGCATTGCCAAACAATCAATCTTTGTAAGACCCTTATCTATCAAAGGAACGCTTACATCAATGTTGTTAGCGTCTAAAAATCGGTCGTAGCGGTCTTGTTCTTCCACTGTATAACCAAACACATGGAGATCAGTAGGCAATTCAAATTTCAATCGAACACGCTTTTTAAGAAGGTTTGTACAAGGAGCAGCACCTCGAATGTTCATTGCTGATTTTTCAAATGTCTTGTAAATTGATCTTTCATAACGATCATTTCCAAGGATGACAACTTCTTGACCAAACCATTTTTCGCAATCCTTGATGAATCGCTTGTTATCTGGATGTTCTTCAATCACTTCTGTGTAAGCAATTATTAAAGGCAATTTGCCTGCATTTTCAGCAATCATTAACTTTGTAGCGACAGCGCTTGCAGCTCCGCAACTAAACCAGCACAAAATTCTCATGGTTTTCCCCCAAGTAAAAGCCAAATAGAACAGGTAATCATGTACCCACACCAAAGTCCAAAAACAAAAATCAAATAATCTTTAGATTTCATACCTTCATTCCCTTTGTTAATTCAGCCATCTTCGCCTTGATGTCGGCAGGCATTGGCACAGCCTTCTTTCTGTCTTCCGCAATCTTCTTGAGTGCGGCGTCTTGGTTTGGCGGAGGCGGTGTAGTCGTGTGGGCTACATCAAACTTGTTGCCAAACGTCTTTTCGTTGATCTCAAAAACGTCCTGCCAGCCAGCAGTGATTGACTTCTCCAAGACCTTTTTGACATCCTGCCCGTTAGCCTTGAATTTCGTCAGCTTGTCAATCAGCAACTTCAACGCATATTCGGTTGGCGGCTTCTTGATCTTCTTACGCATCGCCAAAAACGCCTCCCAAGTCTCCAAAGGAATCCAATCTGGCAAAACAACGGGAGCGACAGCGACCTTATCTTTGTGTTTTGTGTCTTGTGTCTTGTGTCTTGTGTTATGTGTAGCATTGCTTTCGGATTGCGTTTGCAATGCGTTCGCATCTTTTTCCTTATTCCATCGGGCTTTGGCGCTTTCACTGGCCTTCTGAGACTTGTCTCCAGCCTTCAAAATCTCAGCATTTGCCCTATGGTGAACCCATCCGTTGTCAGTACGCTCGAAATACTCTTGCAATACGATTGATATGCAATCGGTGTGCGAACGCATACGAATCTGTCTTGCAGTTTCGGTCATATCAAGAGGGATGGGGGATTCATGGAGGTAGTACCAATCGAGCAAACGTCGATAGGTCAAATCTTCCATTTCGGAAAGGTGTTCTGTGTGACTTTTATAGTCACCAATGTTGAATTGATAGTAGTGCATCCCCAAACCTTAAACGCACCCCTTTGAAAGAAACAATCGGCAGGAGAAGGGGGGAACTCTTTTCGGTCAGCTAATTACTTCTGACCTAGCCGCTGTTTCAAAAACTATATCACAAAGTTACTGCATCCCGTGATGCCTTGCTCGTAATAAAACCAAAGAGTTGATGAGTTGAAAAGCAAATTCGTGCAATTCGTCTGTCACATCAACTTCTCCATGTTCTCCAGCAGAGTAAATTGGCTCATCATTGTCATCAAGACGAAGGAAAAAGCCAGCATTGGATGCCGCCTCAAACACCAAATCTTTTGACAATTCCTCGATTTGGTCTTCCGTCATGTTGACTCTTTGATAAAAATACCTTCAGTGTTCATGTAGCCTTTGCGATCTTTGATTTCTTCGTAGGCTACCTTCAAGCACTCAGTCAGGCTAATGTCCAACAAGGCGCAAATGTTGATGAGGCACACCACGGTATCGCCAACGCCGTCAATCGCCATTGCAAGGTCGTTTGCTACGATTGCATCACGCAGTTCTTCCATCTCCTCCATGCCCTTCTTCCATTGGGCAATGGGGGTGCTGTTTGGGATGATCTTTCGCGCCTCAGACCATTGGATGACCTTCATCTCGTATTCTGCAAAACTCATACTGTTTCCTTTTCTTTCTGCTGGACAAACCATTCAGGCTTAATGTACCGAAGCTCATATTCTCTACCCTTTGGTATGTCCTCACCCCAATGAGATACAGCACCCTTTGTGATGCCAAGTACCTTGGCGAGTTTGATGGCACTGCCAGCCAATTTGATTGCGTCTTGTTTTTTCATACGCTGGATTATAGTTGATTTCTGTAAACTGTATAGACCCTTCAACTTAGTCGGGATTACTTTACTCGACTGTTTAGTTGTGTATACTACGCTTGTCCGATAAGGATGAACATAGGAAACAACATGAAAAATCTAAGCAGCAGCTTCATTCATTACCTTGATGAATGGTCAACAGAAACCTTCCCCGATGTTCTTGTGAACTATGTCTTTATGGCTGGTGACAAGTCAGTTGGCGA
>JAHEEQ010000260.1 GCA_024640585.1 Micrococcales bacterium | reverse complement strand
AGACTTTAACCATCAACCGGGTGGTATTCGAATCTGCAAAACCAACAGATGAACACATAGCTGGAGTTGCCAAAGCAATCATTCGATCGGCGCAGTGGGTAAATTGTGATTCAATTGAAATTACTGATGTAGTGCCAAAAACTGCGCAAAAGAATTTAGTTCAACTAGTCAATTGATTCGCTTCGGGGCTCAAGTAGCCCCATTGAACAGCTTGCCAAACAGCCTGTGCCCTCGAACTAGTGTTGAACTTCGCACCAATGTGGCGAAGGTGATTTTTCACGGTGCTCTCGCTTACTGACAACCTATATGCAATTGCTCGATTAGAAAGTCCATCTGCTGCAAGTTGCAGTATGTGGTGTTCTTGCGCAGTTAGATGTGGCCGATTTGCGATTTTCGGTTTTGAAAGTATCGGAATACCGAGTGCCAAAACAAGTGTTTCAGGTGTTGCCTGCCAATTAATAATTTCAAGTTCAAAATCGTGGATTGCATTATTCGCGTGGATTTCTTCGTTACTCAATTTCCACCAAATCAATTTTGCATCTAAATCCACCTTTCTAATTCTCTCCAGCTGGTGTTGCATTTCAACAGATGTGATAGCACTAATTAGAAACACTGCATCTGGTATGCAGCTCGCAACAATTGTCGGTGCGTCCTCTAAATGGTTGCTGACCGCGGCAACTTTTATATCTGCGCGCATGGCCCTTAATTGATCTAGAAATGCGTTGCGGTAAATCAGTGGTCCACATAGTGCAATTGAAAACATTTTGCCTCCAGCAAGGTTAAGTACGCGAACCATGCCCAAAGCAAATTATGATTTTATGAAATTCGGCTTTAAGTGAACTAAACGCAAGCCAAATGAGAACTTAGCGTTAGTTAACTAAGTACTAATCAAGCTTTTGACTGACTTTCAAAGTGGATTTGCGACCATGACGAGACCAGTGGTGACGCCTAGATGCTCGTCGCAAATTGGACTCCATAACTTTGTGTGCACGTTCGTAAGCCCGCTCTGGCTCAGATGCCTCTCCAGTGGCGCGGATAACTGCTCCACGAATTTTCGCAGTAATTTCAACATGCCAAGATTTTGCAGCGAGGCGAGGATTTGTTTGATGGGCTACTTCTACATCAAAGGAAATAATGTTGTTTCCAAACCTATCTAGCAAGAGAGTTCGATCTCTCAAGTGCTCTAGCCACTCTTTGTTTGCATCTAAATTTCGATTATGGATTGCGATGGTAGGGCTAGACATAATTCCTCCTGAATGCAAGATAGCAACACTTTACTTTAGTCACCAAATATTTTCCACACATCTTTTCTACCTAATTTGTACGCGGTAGTCAGAACCAGAATTCTTGAGACTTTAGATTGACCAACTTGCTTGGCGACCTCAAGCAAGGTTGAGCCGGAGGTCCAAACATCATCGAGTAATAAAACTGGGTAATCACTTATCGCCAACACCTGAAAAGCGCCAGAAACATTTGCCTTTCTGGCAGTTATATCTAGACCACGCTGATCATGAGGTTGTCGTAAACACTTGACTGAATTTGGATTGAAAATAAGATGTGGATTTCGGCGACTGAGTTCAATTGCCAAGTCTCCAACTGGATTGAAGCCTCTGCTAGCAAAAGCTTCTTTTCTTTGGGGCGGCGTTATGATTTCAAATTCTTTGGCAACTAAATCCGGTTCGATTTCAAATAGGAAATCTGCGAAGGTGTAAGTTAACTTTTTTAGATGTCGATCTTTCCAACCTGCGATTGCTCTCATCATCGCAGGATTACGTCTAGAAACAGTTGCGAATTTTGCTCCTGTTTTCACCTGAAAAACTTTCCCTGAGAATTCGAGTTTGCACACGGCGCAGAAATAATCGCCAAAACAATCACATCCGAAACAGCGTTTCGTCTCAAGAAAGTCAAATAGTGAACTCACGATTCGATTGTGGACTCCATAAGAGCTTTTAAAATTCTGAAAAGGTTACTGTGGAAAACTACTTAGAAAATACTGCCTGCGAATTTGAATCCAAGCGGGTCCAAAGCCCATTTTCGAAAATCCAAATAGTTTTCAATTTTGTTCCAGCCAGGATCATGCCTTGGCTTGAAGTGTTTAGAAACTCGAAAGTTTTCGGGGCATTCAGCGTCCGCAATGCCCCATTTGTCAAAGAAATCTGCGCAGTAACTGACTCACTCAGTCCTACTTTGCCAATGCCAGCTAGCTCGAGTGAATTCATCCAATCAACGTCATGAACTTCTGTGAAAGATTGTTCTACTTTGTGAATATTAACAATATTCAGGATTTCATTTTCTGAGACTAGCGAGCCAACAAACAGTTTGGAATTAGTTTTGTTTGAAACAATTAAGGCTATGCGGCCACTGTCTGGTGAGATTGAAAAATCTGAAATCGTTCCCTCTGGAATTCGCAGAACTTCCTGAGTGCCGCCGGCGGATAATCTGCAATACAACCGACCATTGTCTTTAACAAACCACAAACGATTTTGATTGTCAAAACCGATTTTGCTGGAATTTTGCGACACTATTACATACTGTTTTAATTTCGTTGCAGCTGCTAGTCGCAACTGACTACCTATTACGTAAGCCACAAAATCTTGACTATCTGAAATTGCAAACTCTGTCGCATTACCTAGATTCCCGATTTCAGAAATAAGTCCGCTGTTTTGCGAAGATAGTAAACCTGCTTGTAAGGTGAAAATTCCATTTTCTTTTTTCTGATAGTCCGGATCAAGCGCTAGAAAGTCTTTACGATTCAAGTAAGTCTTCCCTGCGGTACTCAAGATCCGATCATTCGTAGCGATTTGAATACGACCTACACCAGAGATTCCTTGCAATGTCCAAACAAACTGTGCAATCATGAATTTGCGTTGGGCATTGTCGGCAGAAAGAGCGGAAGCATTCAAATTTACGACTGCTGTTCCATTTGAAATCGTGACAGATCCAAATTTCAAATCAGTTCCGTCCGGGATTGCTGTCTTGAAAGATTCTCTAGAGCCAAGCAGCAAGCTATTAGTAAGTTTTGTAGCCAGCGATTTCTCGTTCTTCGGCAACCAAACAACTTCTGCTACCAATCTTGAGAAATTCTCATTTCCGAAGTAAACGTTGTATGGACTGTAACCCCGAACAAGGTCGGAACTTAAGAGAATTCCGTTTTGGATGGCACTTGATATTCGAAGTCCACTTTTGCGTGAT
>JAHEEQ010000257.1 GCA_024640585.1 Micrococcales bacterium | reverse complement strand
AATCAACTCCGCCACCAGCAAATTCCCAGCCACCCTTGAGATGTTCAGGCTCGGTTCGGCGACAACTAAGAATCTGGGCATTCGCACCACTTCCGCGAAATATAACTGCAGCACTTACATGGGCTTTGTCACTCAACGCCATCCCCGCTTCTTTACCGTATCTGGACTAAATTCTCTTGGAAAGATTTTTTACACCTGACACACTACCCAATGAAGGTTCACTTTATTTAAGGATTTCGAAATGGAACGCGCAGAATTTGAACAACTGTTCAATAATTATGCGCATCCGGTTCGCGCATTTATCTGGCGTCGCTCAAATGGGCTTGACGTTGGTGTCTCCTCATCTGATGACATTGAAGCCGATGTTTGGTCAATTGCATGGTCTAGAAGGGATTCAGCACCAGCTGATCAAGAATTAGAACTTGCCTGGCTGTTTCAAATTTCAAGACACGTTTTAGCAAACCATATTCGAAAAAGTGATACTCGCAGAAAAATCGCAAACACAATCCATCCCGATGAAATCACAAGCTTGGCTGCTGATGCATTGGTGCTACTAAATGAAGAAGTCTCAGAGGTGTTCGAAATATTGAACCCAAGTGAACGAGAAGTTATGGCGCTAACTGTCTGGGAAAGTTTGAAGCCAACTCAAATCTCTATTGTGCTCGGGATCAGCCCAAATGCCGTGAGCATCCGACTTAATAAAGCCCGCAAAAAAATCTCTGAATATTTAGAAAGAAATCAATAGCTAGCCACACTCCCATTTATAGAACGCCTATTTAGGAGGCCAACATGAACCACGAAGAATTTGAACACAAACTTCGCAGTCACGATCCAGCTGCAAACCTCGAAGGAAGAGACAGTGCAGAGCATCGTGAATTGCTTGAAAGAGCGATTAGCGGTCAGCCAACAAACGTGATTTCAATTTCGCGTTGGTCCAACCGTCGCAAAGCGATTTCGGCTGCTGCAGCTGCGCTCTTGGTCATTGGCGTAGGCGGGCCGATTGTTGCAGGCTCCACAAGCGCAAGCCCAAACCGTTTAGTTTTTGGTGAATCTCAGACAAATGGAATGGCTTCAGACAAATCTATGGCTGGTATGGATTTGAAAGAATCATCTATGAACGGCTACTACATCGGTTACTGGGGTTTTTACCACTACGAACTAAGTGGTGAAGCGTCAGTCAACCTGCCGGCTAATGCTCCTGCATACAAAATTGTCAATGTTGCGAATGTAGACGAACGAGTTAAGGAAATTGCCGCTGCACTTGGGGTAACAAATCTGACAACTTCAAATACTGAAGTTGGCTCGGTGACAAATTCTGATGCAGAAACTTCGCTTGAAAACTTTTATTCTTGGACACAAAGCGGCCAAGCTTCTTTCTCGTACTACAACGGAAATGTAGATCCATGGAGAAACTGTTACAAAGATGTACCTGTTGTAGATTCAGAGCCAGAGGCTTGTGAACCAATTTCTAGAAACTTGTTCACTAAAACTGAGGCAAAAAATGCTGCAAAGCAACTTCTTGATGAACTCGGGTTTGAAACTTCAAATTTAAGATACGAAATCTATGCAAACGACTATTCCACTGATGTTTACGTTGTTGAACAAATCAATGGAAATGACTCGCCAATTAGCTACTACATCTCTTACGCATCTGAAGGCAAACTTTATTCTGTCGGTGGCTCACTAACTAAGTTGGTTGAAGTTGGAACCTACGATTTAGTTGGAGTGCAGGCTGCTGTTAATCGTGCTAACGATTTAAGTGATCGCACTATTGATTTGTGGAATACTCAAATCGACACTGACACAAAAAATGGTGGATCAGGCGGTTCCGGGTCTGGTACGGCTGAAGATGGCGAAGTAAGTGAACCGTCAGATTCAAGTGTTGATCCAGCCAAGCCAACTGATCAACCAACAGAACCAACTGAAATAGTTGAGCCAGGACCTCAGACCTCATATTCGCCAACAACTGTGACTGTCACAAAAGTTGAACTGAGTTACCAGATGTATTGGATGGAAGACGGAATCACACTTTGGCTACCAGTTTTCAATTTCTTTGGAACGACAGCCGATTTAGATGAAGTTAATCAATACGGTTCTATCGTTGCCGTATCTGACTCGCAGATTGATTTGGACAGTTTGTATAAGGCGATGGGCATGCTCTCCCCTATGTCTCGTACAGCAATTCTTGATTAATCGCTTAACCTCGGTAGCCACGCGCTAGTTTCGTAAACTAAGCGCGTGGCTAAACGTTTAGTGATTCATGCGGGTTTTTTGAAGACCGGCACAACTGCTTTGCAGGCAAGCATGAACCTGAAGCAAAAGGCTTTGCTAGAGCAAGGTGTTTACTACCCGCGCGTGGTCGATCCGCGAGTCGCAGTTGAAGCTGACCATCATTTTGCTGCTATTGCATTGATTGGTAAGCCTGAGGGCTGGCGCGATGAAGAATCGGAAAGTGATTTTGAACCAATTGAGACATGGAATGAATTACGTGATGAACTAAATGGCTACAAAGGCACATCAGTATTCAGTTCCGAAATGCTTTGTGAGTTATTAGTTCCACAAATTCAAAAAGTAAAAGATGAAACAAAAGCTGACGAGAAAGATGTGATTTTTACAATCCGTCCGCTCGTGAAAATTCTTCCATCTGCCTATCAGCAAAAAATCAAGTTTGGCCAGATTAAAGTTTCATACGAAAAATGGCTGGAACAAGTATTTGCGCCAGACCGTGACAACAGCGCTGCCCAACAATTTTGGTTGCGACATGACTATCCAGCAGTTTTGCAAAGGTGGATTGATGTTTTCACAAATGAGCATGTCGGACTTGTCGTTGCGGATGAAAATAACCGTGAATTCTTATTTGACACCTTTAATCAACTTCTGAAATTAAAACCTGAAACCCTAAGACAATTCAGGAACGTCGGAACAAACCGTTCTTTGACAGTAGATGAAGGTGCATTGTTGATGGAAGTCAATCGACTCTATCGAAAGCACCGAGACTGGACTGACTACAAGATCTTTATACGTGAAGGTGCTGCAAAATTTCTCACGGATTCAGAAAATAAAAACGCTGAGGCGCAAAAACTTGTTACGCCGCAATGGGCAATAGATGCGGCAACTGAAGTTACAAAAAGACATATCGAACAAATCAAAGCTTTAAATATTCGAGTAATTGGAGACCTGGATTCACTTGCAAAC
>JAHEEQ010000256.1 GCA_024640585.1 Micrococcales bacterium | reverse complement strand
GCGTGTTCGCCGTGAGCTTCTTGGCCAACCTGCATTGATGTGATGTTGAGATTTGCATCACCGATTAAGCGACCAACAACACCAACCACGCCTGGACGGTCGTGGTAACGGTAAATTGCAAGGTGATCTGAAAGTGCAAGGTCGAGTTCAACTCCATCGATTTCGACTAGTTTTTCAACGTCTTTTACCCCAGAAATCGTTCCTGCAACTGCGATTCGATGACCTTCAGTAGTTGATGCAATAACGCGGACCATTGAGCGATGATCTTCACTGTCTTGCGAAGTGGTTAAACCAGTTTCAACCCCACGTTCTTTTGCGAACAAAGGTGCGTTTACATATGAAACTGGATCTTCAACTAGGTGCTGGAAAGCGCCTTTCAAAGCACTCAGTTCAAGTACGCGAACATCTTCAGATGAAAGTTCACCAAGAACTTCTACATCGATTCTAGAAAGTGGCGCGTCAGTTAGGGTGGCAGCAATGCGACCAATTTTTTCAGCCAAGGGCAAGTAAGGTTTTACGTCTGGCGCTAGTACACCACCTTGAACGTTTACTGCGTCAGGAACTAATTCACCAGCAAGTGCTAGACGAACTGATTTTGCAACTGCAATGCCAGCTTTTTCTTGTGCTTCATCTGTAGATGCACCAAGGTGCGGTGTTGCGACAACTTGTTCAAATTCAAATAGTGGTGAATCAGTGCAAGGTTCTTTTGCAAAAACGTCTACACCTGCGCCTGCAACGCGACCATCGCGAATTGCATCGGCGAGAGCCTGTTCATCAATGATTCCACCACGAGCAGCGTTAATGATGCGCACACTTGGTTTTACAAGTTTGAGTTGTTCTGCACCAATTAAGCCAACGGTTTCGGCAGTCTTAGGCAAGTGAATTGTGATGAAGTCTGATTCTTTTAGAAGTTCATCAAGAGTTACGAGACGAATTCCAAGTTGAGAAGCACGTGCTGGCTGAACGTATGGATCGTATGCAATTAGTTGCACTCCAAATGCAGATAAACGTTGTGCAACCAAAATTCCGATTCTTCCAAGACCAACTACGCCAACTACCTTGTCGGTTAATTCGACACCTGTGTATTTAGAACGCTTCCATTGCCCTTGTTTAAGCGCAGCATTTGCTGGAGCGATGTGGCGAGCTGATGCAAGCAAAAGCGCCACCGCTAGTTCTGCAGCAGAGACGATGTTTGAAGTTGGCGCATTGACAACCATTACGCCCGCTTGAGTTGCTGCTTTTACATCAACGTTGTCGAGGCCAACACCTGCGCGAGCAACAACTTTGAGTTTCTTCGCCAAAGCCAGCGCTTCTTCATCTACTTTTGTTGCGGAGCGAATCAAGATTGCATCTACATCAACAATGGCTTTTAAAAGTTCGTCACGGTTTGCCCCATCACAATTGCGAATCTCAAAGTCGGGGCCGAGAGCTGCAACGGTGGCAGGTGATAGTTCTTCAGCAATTAAAACAACGGGCTTGGTCACGAAGGAACCTTCCAGATATGGGGTTTTGGATGCGAACAACATTGTTAGCGATGGGGCAAAGTTTACCCGCGAGGAAATTTCTGGCTTAACGGCTTAAGTTGCTAACTTACGGTAGCGTAGGTTACGCTTGCGTAGGTATTAAAGAAGTCCATATTGGGAGGTTGAATTGAGAGCCAATCACTTAGATCCAAGCGCTCCACGACCAAAGCTCCGTGGCATTTTGCATCTAATCTCCGCTCCCATTGCCTTGATTGCTGGCCTAGTGGTGGTATTCCAAGCCCAAACGCTTTCAATGCGAATCGCATTCATGGTCTACCTGTTCACCGCAGTCAACCTTTTCACCGTTTCCGCTACCTATCACATAGGCCGCTGGTCGGTTCCTGTTAAGACCACATTGCGCAGAGTCGATCACTCCAACATTTTTCTGATTATTGCCGGCACATACACCCCAATTGCAGTCGCACTCCTTGATTGGGATTCGGCGAAAACTCTTCTCTTCATTATCTGGGGTGCAGCCATTCTTGGTGTGGCAGTTAGTTTGATCTGGCCACATGCTCCAAGATGGATTTCAGTTCCACTTTATTTAGCAATGGGATGGGTTTCAGTTTTTTATGTCCCTGCAATGTCCGAAAACGGTGGCTTGGTCCCAGTTGTTTTGATTGCAATCGGTGGTCTGCTTTATTCAATTGGCGCTGTTATTTATGGCCTTAAGAAACCAAACATTAGTTTGAAATGGTTTGGTTTTCATGAACTATTTCACTCATTCACCGTTGCAGCGTTTGCAGTGCATTTTGTTGCAGTAACGCTTACTGTGATCAAGGTTTAAGAATAACTTTTCCAGTAGTTCGACGTTCTTCAAGTGCATTATGCGCCAATTTTGCGTCACTTAATTCAAATTCCGCACCGATCTGAAAATTCAAAACGCCTTTTGAAAGTAAGTCGAAAATTTCGGTTGCCCGCAACTGAAGTTCTGCATCGTCAGCTATGTAATGGAAAAGTGTTGGTCTTGTAATAAATAAAGATCCACTTGAACTAAGTCTTTGTAATTCAAATGGCGGCACTTGGCCAGATGCTCCACCAAACAAAACCATCATGCCGCGCATCTTCAGAGATGCAAGTGATGCATCAAATGTAGTTTTACCTACTCCGTCATAAACCACATCAACACCACTAGGAACTATTTCTTTTACGCGTGAGGCAATGTCTTCTTTATCGTAACGGATTACGTAATCTGCGCCTGCGTCTTTTGCCAACTTGGCTTTCTCATCAGAGGAAACAGTGGTGACGGTTTTGGCGCCAATATTTTTTGCCATTTGCAATAACAATTGCCCTACTCCACCAGCACCAGCGTGAATCAATGTAGTGTGATGTTTTTCAAGTTTAAATGTACTGTTAACTAAGTAATGGGCAGTCATTCCCTGTAGCATCGCAGCGCAGGCAATATCTGCAGAAACACCAGTTGGAACTTTCACAACTCGGTTCGCAGGAACTCTAATCAACTCAGCATAACTTCCCAAAGTAGCTGGCCAAGCAACTACATCACCTACATTAAAACCGGTCACACCATCAGCAATTGCTTCAACCACACCAGCACCGTCTTGGCCAGGAGTAAATGGAAGTGGCAACGGATATACACCTTGGCGATGATAAACATCTATAAAGTTGATGCCGATTGCTTTGGTGCGAATAAGCAAATCGCCGCCCAATAACG
>JAHEEQ010000243.1 GCA_024640585.1 Micrococcales bacterium | reverse complement strand
CTGCAGCCGTAACAGTGGTCATGATGATGATTGGAGCAACAGTTTTGTTGCCGGCTGTTTTGTCATTACTAGGTAAGCGTGCATTTGCAATCCGTATGCCTTGGGCAAGAAAACCAAAAACTTATGACCCAGATAAGCGAGTTTTCTCTAAATATGCACTTTGGCTAGAAACTCATTTCAAATGGTTTGGTGCAATTGCATTAGCAGTTTTGATCGCAATCGCTTCTCCAGTAGCATCACTTCGACTTGGTTTTTCAGATGATTCCGGAAAAGCAGAAACTAATCCTGCGCGAATAGCCTACGACTTAATCAGCGAAGGATTTGGCGCTGGAATAAACGGACCATTCATTGTGGCTGTTGAAACCCAAACCGCCGGAGATCAAATGGCTCTTGGTGAATTGGCTGCAGCGATTTCACAAGATGCTGGAGTTGCAGCGGCTTTTCCAATCCCAATGACACCAGATACAACATATGCGGCTATATCGGTGATTCCAGATTCTGCTCCGCAAGATCAGGCAACAACCGATCTTCTGAACAGATTACGTGATGAAGTTATTCCTTCTGTGACGAACAGCGGAAAACTTAAAGCTTATGTAGGTGGCACTCAAGCAATCACTTCAGACTTCACTCAAGTTTTAGTAGATGCACTTCCACTGTTTCTTTCGGTCGTGGTTGGACTTGGATTTATCACTTTGATTTTCCTCTTCCGTTCAATCTTGGTGCCACTAACTGGTGCGGTTACAAGTTTGATTTCGTTGAGTGCGGCAATGGGTGTGACCGTTGCAGTGTTTCAGTGGGGTTGGTTTGCAGACTTAGTAGGCCTTCAGGCAACTGGACCTATCCAGCCTTTCTTGCCGATCATGGTTTTCGCAATCTTGTTCGGACTCTCTATGGACTACCAAGTATTTTTGGTGAGCGCTATGCAAGAGAAATGGAATGAAACGAGCGACAATGAGCAAGCGGTTCGTCGTGGAATGGGAATATCTGGACGAGTCGTTGCCGTAGCTGCATCAATTATGTTCAGCGTCTTCGCCGCATTTATTTTGGGAAATGATCCAACAATTAAGTTGTTCGGTATCGCGCTCTCATCTGCCGTCTTGTTCGATGCATTCATCGTGCGATTGATCATTGTGCCATCGCTTATGTTCACATTTAATAAGGCGAACTGGTGGCTTCCAAAATTCCTAGACAAGCTGTTGCCTAAAGTTTCAGCGCACTAAAAACAATAAAAGACCCCAGTCATCGACTGGGGTCTTTTATTTGTGGCGGGTCAAGGATTCGAACCTTGGAAGGCGTAAGCCGACGGATTTACAGTCCGCTCCCATTGGCCGCTCGGGCAACCCGCCGTGCTAGCCAACCCAAACGACGAAGGATGGATTGACCAACGGCCACGCTTTTCAGCGCAACAGGGCGGAGGGTACACGCTCTCATAGAGGGTTGAGAAATCGGTCCAATGTCCCGATATTGAGCACAAAATCACTCCTGGTTTTGTCGAACAAGCTTGGTGATTTAAGTTCGCAAAAGGCTTATCTGATGCAAGTAAAGTAATTCACATGGAAAATAAGAAAAAATGGTTTGGTCTGCTTTTTATTGCACTTGGTGTGGCTGCGATCATTGTGGATGCAACAATCGTAAATGTCGCAGTTCCAAGCATCATTGCTGATTTGAATGTGACTTCTACCGAGGCGCAATGGATTCAAGAGGCATACACACTCATTTTCGCCTCAACACTTTTGGTTTTTGGCCGTCTTGCAGACAAGTTTGGAAGACGCGCAATGTTCTCTATTGGAATGTTGATTTTTGTCGCTTCCAGTTTGATTGCAGCATCAGCAAATACAGGCACATTTCTTATTGAGGCTCGCCTGGTTCAGGGATTAGGCGGAGCCATGATGCTTCCAACCTCTCTTTCACTTTTGAATTCAACTTTCTTTGGGAAAGAACGCGGTATCGCATTTGCTGTTTGGGGTTCGACGATTGGAGGCGCAGCTGCACTTGGTCCGCTTCTCGGTGGTTGGTTAACAACAGACCTTTCATGGCGTTGGGCATTTGGAATCAATTTGCCACTTGGTGCAATTGTTTTGATTGGTACAAGACTTTTTGTTAAAGAGTCCAGAGGTGAAAACGAAACCGGTGCAGACTTCCTAGGAGCCTTACTCTCAGTACTAGCAATGGGAAGCCTTGTTTTCGCTTTAATTGAAGGTCGAACATACGGATGGTGGAATTCAATTGAGCATGATGGTCTGTCAGTCATCCCAGGCTTTATATTCGCTTCTGCAATCTTTTTCTTAATTTTTGCGCGCGTACAGATTTCTCGCAACAATGCGAACAAGGCTGTGCTGTTTGATCTTGGTTTGTTGAAGATTTCGAGTTTTCGAAATGCAAACTTTGCTGCTGCGATTGTGAGCCTCGGAGAGTTTGGCTTACTTTTTTCACTTCCACTTTGGCTTCAAAACATTTTGGGTTATTCAGCTTTTGATACCGGAAAGATTTTGTTGGCACTTGCAATTGGTTCATTTCTAGCTAGCGGTGCTGGTGCACAACTAACAAACAAAGTTGGCGCAGTTAATGTTGTTCGAACTGGCATTTTGCTCGAACTACTCGGAGTTCTTGGTGTGGCAGTTGTTATTTCACCATCCACTTCAATCACGTTGGTTGTGGTTGCACTGTTTATTTATGGAATGGGTGTTGGGCTGGCGACCGCGCAACTAACGGGAGTGGTGCTCGCGGATGTGCCAGTCGAAAGAAGTGGCCAGGCTTCAGGAATGGCAAGCACGTTTCGCCAACTCGGTTCAGCACTTGGAATTGCCATTTTGGGAACCACATTGTTTTCATCTTTTAGTACCGGTCTAGATGAGATTACAAAGGTAAGCCCTCAGACAAGCGATGCATTAGTTTCCACTGCTGGTTCAATCTTCGGTTCGCTTGATGGTTTGTGGCAAAAGATTGCATCTGAAGCATTCTCAAGTGCAGCCGCAATGTCAGCATATGTAGCAAGCGTGTTCTTACTCTTTGGGTTAATCGCAACCTTCTTACTGAAGAATCAAACATCAAACTCATCATCTACTAAAAACATCTAATAAGGATTAATTACGAGCGATTTTGCAATCATTAAGAGAATGGTGAAGGCGCGGCCAAGTTAGACTACCGCGAGATTCGTCTGGAGAGGGACTTAATGAAAAAGCAACTAATTCTCTTCTTTTCGCTGG
>JAHEEQ010000220.1:664-3274 GCA_024640585.1 Micrococcales bacterium | reverse complement strand
AATAAGGGCGAAGGTTTACGTTTACAAATCCCCAAGTTTCGGTAATTGATTCGCCGATCAATTCGGAACATAGTCGATTCACATCGTCATAGTTGCCTTCAATTGCAAGCAAAGTTCCACCGTAAGTTGCAGTGGTAATGGTTTTACCAGCTTCGAGGTTTGAAGGAATAAGCACAACTGATTCTTGTCCCGCTCGTGCTGCAGCTGCTGCAACTGCATTGGCTAGGTTGCCGGTGGACGCGCAAGCAAGTGTTGTGCGACCAAGTCGGCGAGCTGCATGTTGCGCTACTGCAACGACTCGATCTTTAAATGAGTGGGTTGGATTTCCAGAATCATCTTTTACCCAAAGAGTGCCGGTCATTCCTAAAGCTTTTGCAAGATTGTCGGCCTTGATTAGTTTTGTCAGGCCTGGATTTAAGTTTGGTTCATCTGCCACATATTTAGCCACTGGAAGTAGCGGTGCGTATCTCCACATGTTTTGCGGACCAGATTCAATTTGTTCTCGAGTGACTTTGCCAAAGTCATAAGCAACTTCGAGCGGACCAAAACACTCAATGCATGAGTAAGCCGCGCCAAGTGCATAGTCGGTGCCACATTCGCGACATCGAAGAGCTTTGGCCGGGCCAAATGATTCTGGAGTAATAGGAGCCATTGGCGAAAGTTAATTCTCAAACACACAAGCTACGCAGGGAGAAAGCCAAAAGTCCGCATCTTGGACAATTAACTAATCTTTTTGTGCCAACCTTGGTCCAAGGATTGGCTACTGGTCTAGTAGCCCTTTGAACTGCCCAGGCAGACGTAAAGTCTCACCCGACTCCTCTGCCGCCCTTTTCGCAGGATTTCCACTTTTGCTCTTCTTCTTATTCACCGGGAGTTGCTGCTTTAGCTTTTTGCCGCCACCTACTCCATTTGGTAGTGGTACTCCCGGAACATTTGGAACACCCCCCTTGGCAACCTGCTTAAACATCTTTGCGGCTAAACCAAATCTCTCCACAAGATTATTTACATCATTGACACGAGTTCCCGAGCCATTTGCAATTCTCAAACGGCGTGAGGCGTTTAAAATTTTAGGATCACTTCGTTCAGATGGAGTCATCGACCGAATAATTGCTGCGGTGCGATCAAGTTCCCTATCATCAATATTTTCTATTTGAGACTTCATTTGCCCACTACCAGGTAGCATGCCGAGTACTTTTCCAAGCGGCCCCATGTTTTTTAATGCCATCATTTGTTCTAAGAAATCATCAAGCGTGAACGAATCACCAGACGCTAGCTTCTTCGCAAATTTCTCTTGCTGATCTTTATCAACCACTTTGTTGGCTTGCTCAATCAAGCTGAGCATGTCACCAAGATCAAGAATTCGATTTGCCATTCGTTCAGGATAAAAAGGTTCAAAATCTTCAAGTTTCTCGCCAACACTTGCGAACATGATTGGCTTACCAGTGACTTCACGAATTGAAAGCGCTGCTCCACCTCGCGCATCGCCATCAAGCTTGGTTAGAACAACAGCGTCAAAGCCAACACCTTCATCAAAGGCTTGCGCTGTGGCAACAGCATCTTGACCAATCATCGCGTCAATTACGAACAAAATTTCATTCGGATTTACAGCATCGCGTATACCGCGGGCCTGCGCCATCAAATCTTCATCAATTGCCAGGCGACCAGCGGTGTCAACAATCACCATGTTGTGTTGTTTTTGTTTCGCAAATTCAATTGCAGCTTTAGCAACCTCGACAGGATTACCGGTGCCATTACCAGGTTCTGGTGCAAAAACCGGGACTCCAGCTCTTTCGCCGACAACTTTTAGTTGGTCAACTGCATTAGGTCGTTGCAAATCCGCAGCCACCAATATCGGAGTCTGAGATTGACTTTTCAGGTGCTTTGCGAGTTTTCCAGCAAGAGTAGTTTTACCAGCACCTTGGAGACCAACCAACATAATGACAGTTGGCGGATTCTTTGCATATCTAAGCTTTCGAGCTCCAGCTTCAGTTGCAAGATCCCCGCCGAGAATTTTCACCAATTCTTCATGAATTACTTTTATGACTTCTTGACCAGGATTCAAACTTCCGGAAAGTTCTAGACCAATTGTTTTTTCACGAATTCGCTCGGTGAACGATTTAACAACTGAGAGAGCCACGTCAGCATCTAGCAATGCTGTGCGGATTTCCTTTACAACGCCATCTACATCGGCTTCAGAGATTTTGCCTTTTCCGCGAATGGTTTTGACTGCAGCGGTTAGTTTCGCTGAGAGTTGATCAAACACATGACCTCCGAGGTAGGGGCTAATCGTAAAGCCCACGCAATCGGCGAGTTCTAATGGTTGAAATCTGCCTCGAGTTCCGCTTGAACTTTAAAAACAAGTTCATTCTTGGTGATTTCGTCCAATTTCCCACCTTCGCTAGTGGTTAGATACAAGACATCAACAATTTCACTTCCAATTGTGTCGATCCGAGCAGAATTGATTGTTAATTTTTCTAAAGCCACAATCTGTGAAATCCGAAATAAAAGTGCCGTTTCGTCATGTGCGCGAACTTCAAACACATCTGCACGCTGAGATAGCCCCTCTACAAATTTCACCCGCGGCTTTGGTGGTATAAAACCTCTATATGT
>JAHEEQ010000220.1:0-654 GCA_024640585.1 Micrococcales bacterium | reverse complement strand
CAGGTGCGTCACCAAATAATGGAATTACTTGCCAATGCTGCATCGCTATATCGTCATTGGTTTCAAATTGCGCTGACTTAATATCTAATCGCAAAACACGTAAAGCGCCTGCCACGTCAGCTATCAAGCCGACTCGATCTCTAGTGGAAATATAAATGTCACTTTGAGATCCAAAGTTTGTGATTTGTATTTCCGTGTCAGCAGTTTGAGTGAATGGAAATATTTGGGAAAGCGCCTGGCCACTCGGAATTTCTTTGCCAGCAAACATTGCATCTACCCTTGCAACCAAATCTGCAACCAAACTTGCTTTCCAATCACTCCAAGTGTGTTCGGATGTTGCTTTGGAATCAGCAATCGTTAAGTAGTGCAGTAGTTCAAGAAGTTGGCTTGTTTGTACTTTTTCTGCAACATGTTCAATTGTGGCAGGGTCATCTAAATCTCTTCGGGTGGCAATCTCAGGGATCAAAAGATGGAGCTTGACCATTTCGATCAAAATATTTTTGTCTTGATTATCAAAGCCTAGATGTTCTGCAATTCCCGCTATTAATTCCGCCCCAACAACACTGTGGTCGCCTTTGTGGGGTTTTCCGATGTCGTGAAAAAGTGCACCGATTAGCAATAAATCTGGACGTGAAACCATCCGGCTTAAAGTCG
>JAHEEQ010000214.1 GCA_024640585.1 Micrococcales bacterium | reverse complement strand
AATGCAAAGGTGCCGAAAACGCTTGGACTCTTGCTGAGTCAGCGTAATTTCGAGCGGGCCATAGCCTTGTTCGACATGACAGCAACTTTTGCACTCAGCACAATGATCGAAAAGCAAGCGATAGTCCCAAAATCTTGAAATAATTTGCTTGCATTATGTATCAACTGAGACCGCTCAATCAATTTTCATTTCTTGCTGGTATTTTGCAATTCGCTTCGTATGTGAGTAATCCCCCTGAATGACAGTCCCATCGGTATGGAAGCCCCCCAATTCAGTAGACGAACATTATTGGTAACTCAAAGTAGCATAGAAGTAGTATGGTTGTGAAATTAAATTACTGCACAATTAACTGGCAAACAACAAAAAATTCAATTTAACCTGTGTGTCAATGTCACTCTAATCGATCTTGGCTCAGTTGGGTGAATGTGTCTTTCAAAAACAGGCGTAGCCTCGTTGGCTAATTGAGAGGTATAAGCATATTCAATGTCGTTGGCTTTTTGATTCAGCAAGTTATACACATCAAATGCGACTTTGGTCTGCGCATTTAATTTGTAGCCCAATCTCAAGTTTGCCAGCGTTGATGAACTTGCTTTGATGCTTCCATCCTCAGTTAATGGTCGAGGGCCAAAATATCTCAAACGAACAGACCCAAACCACGGCCCCGTATTGTCAAAAGATAAGCCAATGTTGGCAGTTGAACTGACTGCACCTGGAATGTAAGTCTTCTGATTATGGTCATTTACAAAACGTGAATGAGCCCATGCCAAATCTAAATCTAAACTCAACTCTTTATTGATGGCATAAAAGTTGTTCCATTCAACACCATATCGTTTTGATGGTGCACTTGGCTCAGTGGTACCGGCATCGCCAATGAATAACAATTCGGAGGCCATGTTCAATTTCCAAAGCGCAAGGTTTGAATACCAACCTTTCACAATTTCAGTGCGCATACCCAATTCAGAACCTATGGCTTTGACTAGCGGATCAACTTTAGAAACAGGCGTTGTTCTGTCTGATGGATCAACAGAGATAGTTGTTCCCCTTGCATCATTAGAGTGGAATCCTACGCCGTAGTTGGCATAAAACTCTGTTGTGCCCATAGGACCATAGATCAGACTAAGTTTCGGCGAAACCTTTTGATCCGATGCTTTGCCAGAATTGGCCGCCACATTCGACTTGACATCGAATTGATAGGCGTTGGCCCTAGCACCCACGATAGATCGAATAGTAGATGTCCACCGAATTTCGTTTTGAGCCCACAAAGAAACACTGCTTTGAGTTACAGCATCTTCGCGTACTGTTTCTGTGACCACTCTTTGCGTTGTTTTATAAAGGCCCACGGGAGATATGTGGTCTGAGCGAGCATCCATACCAAAAGTAAAAGTCGACTCATACTTTGAATTGAGTAAGCTCAACTGGTGGTATCTGGCTTCAGATATGCCTAAGCCAAATGCTTTTCGTTTTTCTGCTTGTTTAAATTGATCGCCAGCTGTGCAATTGCCAGTTTTTTCGATGCCACTTGTGCAATATTCAAAATTTGACCAAAGATCTAGTGCTGAATCAAGCAACCAGAAATTTGCCTTTGTTTGACGATCTTTGCCAGTCTGCGCCCATTGACTGGACACGCTGTAGCGATGCGTTTCACCACCCGTCGTTGGATCAAGTGATCCAAATCTGCCGATCAGTCCCTGAGTGATCGCCCTCAATGGCACCTGATCTGTGGAAATCCAACTGCTTTTGTAAAGCATGCCTGTGACTGAATAACCATTCGAACGAGTGCCATCTGAGTAGCTTAAGACGCCGTTTAACTTTTGATAGTTCTCCGGCACCAACCATGGCCCATCGTTTTTAAACACTTCTAGTCCATAAAGCCATTGGCTGTCTTGTCGCTTAGGTGAACCCATTAAAAGCAATCTCTTATAGCCATTAGCCCCCACGGTAACTTCTGCCAAGTGTCCATCTAAACTTTTACGATATTCAAGTCTGGCAGAACCCGCAGCTGAAAAATCTCCGTCCATGGCCGAGTAAGTGCCCTTCCTGTAAGCAATCAGATCGACCAACTCTGGAATGAGAAAGTTCAAATCTGTATAGCCCTGTCCGTGAGCGTGAGTGGGCATGTTCACTGGCACGCCATTGACGTAGGTTGCAAAGTCAGTGCCATGGTCCAAATTAAACCCACGCAAAAAGTATTGATTGGCTTTTCCATCACCTGCGTGCTGGGTCACGATGAGCCCTGGCACCATCTCCATAATTTCACCCGGTCGAAGAATAGGCAATGCAACAATGCGCAAGCCAGAGACAATGCCTTCGCTTCCCGCGTTGGCCACGCCCGTTAAGTTTTCTGCCTTGGCTCGGATTTCAATCGTGCCATTTGGTTCGGCAGTCTGAGCAATTGAAACTGATAGGTTTAGAACGCCAAAGATCAGTAGAAGAGGCTTAATTTTGGGCACAACTCTCTTATGTTGTTACGATTTTTAAATACATCATAACGATCCGACTGTGAAAAAATTTGATTAGCTACAAAGAATTTAAATTTGAATTGAATGGATACTTTTTAAAGGTTCAAACGTAACGACTCCTTTCGCTTGTACGATTTGGATTTTTAACCCAAACCAAGCGTTCACTTAGACAAATGAATGCAGCCCAATGGCATTGCCTTCACTGTCACCAATGATTGAAATGAATCCGTTAGGGCCAATGCTGAATTTCGATTTGAAGACTTGCCCGCCTTTTTCTAAGACCAGTTTTTCCTGAATCGAACAATCATCACAAGAAAAATAAATGAGGACGCCATCAGTCGATGGCGTTTTCATTGGATGCAGTACCAGCGCGCCATTCGTGCCATGCGAATTCATATCGCCAGTGAACGTCATGATCTTGATTGAAGGATCACCGCTGGGTAACTCTGTCAATTTTTGATTGAACACATATTCGTAGAAATTGCAGGCTCGTCCCATGTCTGCGACATGAATTTCAAACCAACCTACTGGATTTTTTAAGGCAGCCATGGCGTTCAAAAGTAAAGGGAAATTGACACAAGAAAACTTTAGACGAAAAAAAATGCTTCCATGGGAAGCATATCTAAAAGTTCTTGAAATGAATACCTGAAGACTACCTAAGGTATTGATAGTCTTCAGGATTTTGTGTTGTGGTGGGCAGTACAAGTTTCGAACTTGTGACCCCTGCAGTGTGAATGCAGAGATAAAGTGTTATTAACAACAACTTATGCAGAGGTAACCAGAGTATATTGTTCATTATTGTCCTAAAATGTTCACCAATGTTTAGGACA
>JAHEEQ010000009.1 GCA_024640585.1 Micrococcales bacterium | reverse complement strand
TGACCCTAAAATAAGTTCCGCAATGTCCCGCAGATTGTTAGGTAGTTAATGAAAAGAATCGTAATCATCGGTGCAACTTCAACAATCGCGACTGAGTGTGCTCGAATTTGGAATCAAGAGGGAAATGTCCAATTTGTGTTAGTTGCACGCGACAAAGATAAAGCAAAGCGACTTGCAAAAGACCTCAAAGTTCGCAATCCAAAGAATGAGAGTGAAATTGAAATTATTGACTTCGAAAAGCCAAAGCAAATCAAAGAATTAGTTGAAGATATTTCCAAAGAGAAAATCGACACTGTTTTGATCGCACACGGCATTTTGCCCAATCAGCAAGAGATTCAAGGCAATCTTCGTTCAATAAAAGATGTAATAAACATCAATGCCACATCCGTTGCGATGTTCGCGGAGGGCTTTGCTCATGAAATGCAATTCGCAGGCGGCACAATCGGTGTCATAGGTTCTGTAGCGGGCGACCGTGGACGTAAGGCAAATTATGTTTATGGTGCCACCAAAGCAATGGTTGAGACTTTCACCAAAGGTCTGGCGCACAGATTTGCTGGAACTAAGTTAAAAATCGTGCTAATCAAGCCAGGTCCAACCGAAACAGCAATGACCGTCGAGCGCACCCAAAAGGGGCAAAAACAGGCTAATCCGAGCGTTGTAGCCGCAGCTATAGTCAAAGGGATGAATGCCGGCAAGCCAGTTATTTACACCCCTGGGATTTGGCAGTGGATCATGCTCGTCATCAAACATCTGCCAACGCCTATTTTCAATCGAATTAATTTCTAGAAATTTCTAGAAACTAAACTTTCGCACCTGATTACCGGGAGAATTTGTGTCTGAAGAACTAACGCCTGAAGAAACGCAGATTGAAGTCCAAACTGAAGTTTTGCAACCAAAGAAGCGACGCAAAATTTTTCGCATGCCAAAATCAAAGATTGGCAAATTCCTTTTCAATGTAGTTGGCGTTCCAGTATTCGTCATTGGCGCAGCCAGTGCAATTTCAATTGGCATGATGCTCACAAAGCCAAGTACTGACCCGGTTTCTGCGCGAGTCGCTGATTGGATGCGAGATCACGGAATTGGTTTCGTGGTTACAGGTGTTGAATGGGTTGACTACCAACTTCATCCTCCAACAATTGGTGGCGATCCAGACCAATCCTTGATTGATGGCCAAGTTGATAATTCACCAACTTCTACCCCTTCGGTTACACCTACTGAACCAGTAGTTTTGCGCGAACCAATGCCTACCCAAGTAACACCTGCATTAAAAGGTGAGGGCATTTTCAAAACCAAAGTTGAAGTCGATGGTGTGCCAGTTATTCAAGTTGCTTATGTTCGCCCTGATAAAGAGCACACTTCGTATTTAGCTGGTGTGGTTTGGATGAGCGGCAAACATGTTTCATTCGAACAACATCCTGGAACAGATGATCCAGGGCAACTTGATTTGTGGTCAACCGGAATCCACGCGCCTAAAGATGCAGCATCAGGAATGATTGCAACTTTTAATGGTGGATTCAAAGTTGCTGACTCGCAAGGGGGTTACTACCAAGACAACATCACACTTGGTAAATTGAAAAATGGCTCCGCCTCGATTGTGGTTTACAAAGATGGAACTCAAGACATTTGTATGTGGGGTCGGGACTGCAAAATGTCAGCAGATGTGAAATCAGTGCGACAAAATCTCAAACTTCTTGTCGACAACGGCAAGCTTTCATCAAACGTCGACTCTGCAGTGAGCTCTTCCTGGGGCGCAACCCTTGGAGGTGGCCTATATGTCTGGCGTAGCGGCATCGGAGTCACTGCCGATGGCGATTTTGTTTACGTAGTTGGCGACGCTCTTTCTGCCCGCACACTGGCCGAAATCCTCAAAAAGGCCGGTTGCGTGAGAGCCATGCAGCTAGATATCAACCGTTGGTGGGTCTCTTACATGTGGTACTTGCCAAATGACCATAACCACCTAATGCCATACAAACCAGTTGAATTTCCACGTCCTGCAAATCGCTATCAAGTGGAAGCAAGCCGGGACTTTTTCGTGGTCTATTTCAATCCATAAAAATTAGCAAGACTTGTCAGGGCTTTGCCTTATATTTCGCCAAATATGTTTTGACTATAACTCCTAAACCGATAGCAAACCGGCTTGCCGCCAAGGCAATGTTCGTGTTTCACATACTGGAGGAGTTATCGCAAAGTACGAAAAGAAAATCAGCCGCGCGCTCGAACGGCGCATCAAAGATTGGGAATCAATCCCGAACAAATCTGGATTCAAGAAACCTGGACCTAGAAACAAGAAGAAGACTGGTTTCTAAACCGAAAGCCGAAGGCCCTGCAGAAGATGCGGGGCCTTCGGTCTATCAAACCCGTTGTGCGATTCGAGAACCGTAAATAATTCCTAGCGCAAGAAATGCTGGAATCATCATCGCCCAACGAAGTGATATTAAATCTGCAATAAATCCAATTACTGGTGGGCCGATTAAAAAAGCAGAATATGAGATGCCAGATACAGTTGCTACTGCCTGGGATGGAGCAACAACTCCACTGAAACTGTTCTTTGCAATCGCACCTGCCACGCTAAACACCATAGGAATCACAACCGATGCGCCAATTCCCATTGCAAACCAGGCCACAACAATTGCAGATTGGCCTCCAATGATTAGACCTGATGAGAGTCCGATCGCGACGAATGAGCCACAAAATAATAAAACTGGCGGTCTGCCAAATTTAGATGTTAAAGAATCTGATGAAAAACGTCCAAGCACCATTGCAAATTGGAAAGTTATAAATGGCAAAGACGCAATCAGTCCCGTTGCACCAAATTCATCTGAGATGAGCACTGCACCCCAATCGGCTGCAGAGCCTTCGATTACTCCAGCGCATAGACCGACAAATCCAAGCAAGTAGAAAATCTTTGGCGGTTTAGTTTTTGCCAATTCAGGTTCAGGTTCGTGTTTATCTGAGTTTGCCGGCAGTAGAAAAGTTTTAAAAACCAAAACCGCAACTAAAGTCACTAATCCAACTGCCAAACCTTGGTGAATCAATTTCACTTCAAGCGAAGAGCAAATTCCACCGAACAACCCACCTGCAACTCCACCTGCGGAAAAAAGCCCGTGAAGGCGTCCCATGATTAATTTCTCGGAAAGATGTTCGATTGTGACCGCTTGTGCGTTCATTGCAATATCCATAATTGTTAGGGATACCAGCAACAAAAAGAGAGAGAAAACGAATGCTTCGAAATTAGATAAAGCTGAAACTATAGGCAGAAAAATTCCAGTTGCTACTGCACCGACAATCATTACTGGTGAACTGCCAAATTTTGCCGCTGTTTTGCCAACAATCTTGATGGAAATTAAAACTCCAGTAGAAGCTAAGAAAAGCGCAAATCCGAGTTTGGAATTCGTGATATCCAGAATTTGTTTTGCCTCAGGTAGCCGCACTATGAAGGACGCTAAACCGAATGCATTCAATCCAAACCAGATTGCAGTTGCAAGCCAGGCTCGTTTTAGTTCGCGAGTCATTTCTTTTTCTTAATTTCTGCAACTCTGTATTTTGCAAGATCAACTAATAACTTCTTATCAACATCCCAGTCGGACGGAACTTGGATGGTCTTTTTATTTGTTTTGTAGTTGACAAGTTTCTTTTCGAAAACAGCAATCACATCGGCTCCCCAGGGCCCCAGCAGTATGTGATTCTTCAGAGCATTTACTCCAATGATGTAATCATCGCCGAGTTTCAGCATTGGTTGATTCCAAGCGATAACCAATTCCATTTTCGGGTAGACCTCTTGAACGGCTTTAAATATCGCCTTAATGGTTTTCTTTTGGACCGTGCTATGTGGTTCAAGATATTGGGCGAGTGTTGAAAATCGCTTTGAAGACGTTGATCCTCGTGAGTACATAACAAGTGCGTTTGCATGGGCCTGTGAGAAACCATGATTCTCTTTAAGGTACGCAACTTGTTCGGCGTATTTTAAATCAGCAAGTTCTTTCATGAGCGAATGCCAATAATTCATTGGTTGCTCGTACTTCTTCTCGATTGCAGGGAAATACGAGGCGCGTTCCTTCTTGTCAGGCATAAGCGAAATCTAGTGGCCCTAAAGCAGTGCGACTTCAATTCCAATATTCCACACGGTATTGCTATTTCCGCTCGCTGTGATTACGACTGTGCCGTTTTTAGAGGCAACAAATACATCAGACACATAATTAGCACTCTTGTCTAAAGTCATAATTGCTGTCGGGGCGCTCCAATTGGCACCAGTTTTCACTGACTTGTAGACCTTTCGACCCACTCCGGCGCTTTCGCCAGAACCGAGAATTACTGGGTTTGTTCCATCAGAGGTAATCTCGTGAAAGTAGTAATCTCCACTAGCCCAAGTTTTTGCGGATGCGATTTCACCGAGTTTTCCAACTTTTACGACAAAGTCGGAACCTTTTTTGGTGGAGGACTCGTATGCCGCCCAAAAGTTTTCACCAACTGCCGTAAGTTTGATGCGATTTGCTTCATATGCCTTCGCAAAAGCTGTTTTGTCTGAAGCTGTGAAAGTTGTTGAATTTGAAGCACTTACAGATGCGGAAACTTTTACTGGAATATCGTTGTAGCCACTCATCCATGAAATTGCTGCCTTGCCACCTTCGGTTAGAACCGTTGATCCGATGAAGTATGCGTACGAGTTAACTTTTTCTTTGAAAGTTAAAGAGTCAATCTTCACAGGATTATTCCAGGTGTCAGTTGGTGAGTTTCGTCGAGCAACAAAAATGCCAAAAGTGGTGCCCTTCATCTCTACTTTCCAACCGCCATTTTCGCGATACGTCATCCAAGAAAAAACTTGATTACCTGCAGCATTTGTAACAATTCGAATATCGAAAGGTGAATAGTTGCAAGCCTCCGGAGTTGATTTTTTGCATGTGCCAAAAACATTTGCGTTAACTGCAGTTCCAACAACTTCATAAATCCAAGGCGAACTGTCGTCAGCGCTAGTCCAAGTTACATATTGCAATGAATTAGTGAGTGAACGGACACCGGCAATAGTGATGCTTTCACCATTTGAAACTATGTCAAGATCATTGAACCACTGTCCTGTCACAGAGCTATCTGAAAGGTCTTCAACTGGTTCCCAAGAAGATGTTTCATTTTGCAGGATTCGATACTGAAGATTATTTTCATCAAGCCATGCAACCAAAATGTCGCCAGAGTCGGTCACTGTCACTTGAGGAGATGCAAATGGAGTGAAATCGAGTGTGGCGATTGCCTGCTTTGAGGTCCATTCCGCAGAACCGCGCTTGTAAGAAACCCAAACTTTGGATGAGTCATCATTTATGCGCTTGCCCCAAACCACTGCACTGACGGTGCCGTTTGTAGCTTGGTCACGGTTACCAAGATCTTTGGTGCCATCTGATAGATCAACAGCATGGCCTGGTTGCAAGGAAATAAGTGCAAGCAGAAGGCTTGCAAGAAGTACTAAGTATTTGCGCACGAACTCTCCAAGATTAGGTATGAAACTAATTTAACTTAAAAGTCGGTAAAACCGAGATTATTACCGTGGACTTTCGTTAGTCGCCCCATTTAGATGGAGTTTTACGAACTTCTTCGGACGAAACATATTGCTCATCACCGTCCAACGGCGGCTCACCGAGCAATGCTCTTGCAAGTGCCAATTGACGGTCGACAAACACACCGTCGTATTTCGCACCTCGTCCCATCAATCTGTCGAACCCAATATGTGCAAACCAAAGAAAGACAAATGCGGTTGTGGAATGCTCGAATCTGAAATCGGTCACGATAGTTAGAAACATTGCTATCGAAGGCAGGGGATAGGTGTGTAGTAAGTCGTATATTTTTTCGACGGTTCTAATTTGTCGAAAACGATCTGGGAAAAAGAATTCAGGAACAACAATCATGACAATCGCATACCAGTAAGGAAGATTGAATTGCGCAAATGAAGCAAGTGAAAATGTCAAAATCGCCGCTCCCTCTATGCGGAGAATTGGCAACTTCTTTTTGCGCCTGCCCATACTTTAAGCATACTCAAAGTAGATTGGTTCTATGAAAATCAAGTATTCAAGTGCAAAAAAAGACAAATTCGACCAACTGCGCGCAGGTGCTGTCTACCAAATCTTTCCTGACAGGTTTTCTCGAGACGAGTCGGTTCCTGCAGATCGTGAATTGGTGGACTGGAATTCGGAACCAACTCCTCAGAACTTTTTTGGTGGCAATTTGAAAGGTATCACTAATCGCCTTGATTACATTGCAGATCTTGGCGTGAAAAATATTTACTTTAATCCAATTTTCAGCTCCCACTCGAATCACCGATATGACGCGCATGACTATATGAAAATAGATCCACTTCTTGGGACAGAAAATGATTTTCGCGAACTTGTTTCAAAAGCCAAGGCTCTCGGTATTGGTGTGATCATCGACGGCGTTTTCAATCACGTAGGTGATCACTATCCAGACTTTGTTGAAGCGATGCACGGCAACAAGAAAAAGGCAGACCAGTTCTTCATCTATCCAGACGGCACGTATCAAACTTTTGGTAGCGCTCAATCGCTTCCAAAACTTAACCTTGAAAATAAGCACGTTTTAAAACATATTGCAAAAGTTATGGAGCACTGGGACAGGTTCGGAATTGCGGGCTGGAGATTCGACGTTCCTTACAAAGTGGATAATGCGGTTTGGAAGAAACTCCGCAAGATGACCAAACACAATCCTTCTGCACAATTCATCGTTGCTGAAGCATGGACAGATTGGACTTTCGCAAAACATTTTGAGTCAGTGCAAAACTACAAAACCGGAAATCGAATTCTCGATTACGTAGTTCACATGCGATGCGATTCCGAGGACTTCATTTTGGATGTAACTCGATATGCAGAATCATGGAGCGATGGAAGTCTGTTGTGGAATTTTGTTGATAGCCACGATACGGCTCGCTTCTTGACTCAATGCAAGAATGATTACGAAGCATTTCTTATCGGATTTGCACTTAACATCTTGATGCCAGGTATTCCAATTGTTTATTACGGAAGCGAACTTGCCACTCCTGGTGAAAACGATCCAGGCTGTCGCACATCATTTCCAAAGGAACTGAGTCATGACCAAACAATTACGCACTCATTCATACGCGAGTGGATACGAATGCGACAAATGCCTGCATTGAGCCATGGCGACCTTGAAGTGCGCGAACTAAAGAATCACGCGATGATTTTTACTCGTGAATTAGGTAACTCAAAGATTGAGGTCCTTGTGAACACAGGTTATCGAGATGAGCTACTTCACGCCAAAATAGATGGAGAGTGGAAAACCGTCCGCCATGAAACTTTTGAAATCTTGGGCAATCGAGTGCCCCAGAGGACACTTTTATACAGAGTTGGGTAAATTTCACGCATGAAAATAACAACCTGCCTATGGTTCAACGGCCAGGCTCGCGAAGCTGCAAACTTTTACACAAGTATTTTTCCCGATAGTGCAATTGCGGACAACTGGATTGCGCCAACGGATACACCTGGCAATAAGCAAGGTGAAGAAATTGTTGTTAATTTCAAAATCTTTGGGCAGGACTTCATTGGCCTAAACGGCGGTCCACAATTTCCGCACAGTGAAGCAATTTCATTCCAAATTCCATGCGCTGATCAAACCGAGATAGATAAGTATTGGGAACTGCTGACCGCCGATGGCGGGCAAGAAAGTCAATGCGGTTGGCTAAAAGATAAGTTTGGCGTTTCTTGGCAGGTTATTTCACCAGAGATGAACGACTACTTAGGCGGTTCAGATGCTGAAGGTGCGCAACGAGCAACTCAAGCTATGCTGCAAATGAAGAAGATTGATCTTCTTCAAATGCAGCAAGCCTACTTAAATAAATAACACTTCGGTCTTGGGCTACTTTACGAATCCTGAGCCCGTCAACCCCTTCAGTTTGATTGGTGTATCGATTTTTTGTACATCAAAACCATCGGCGCCTGTCACTAGATTGAAAGAGACAAAATCCGCATAATTGATTGTACGAATTTTTCCTTTCACTTTCTTTTGGCTTGCACCACCATCAAAAACTTGAATCAAGAATTGGGCATCTTGCTCGTTGATCCAAGAGCTAGACCCAGCATCCCATTGGCTCAAATTTCCATTTGCAAGAATCACGAAGCAATGTGGATTTGATGTTTCTGTTCCGACTTTTGGACTTGTTGGGCACGCGATCTCAGATACAACATTTTTGCCGGATTTGATCACGCCATCGACGAATTTAGTGGTTCCAGAAATTAGTCCATTGAACTTCCAACCACCATCGATTTGCCACTGAACAGAGCCTGAGAATTTATTTGTTGTAGCTGCTCCTGATATTGTGGTTTTCGTTTTCAGACTTAGGCCAAAGTTCTCCTGCAGATTGTTATTTAAGTACCATCCATCAGCATCAATTTTCTGATTCTTTTTAAGCTTGTAACTAAGTTCTAAACTTTTTGATTCAGAACTTGTTTTGCAATACAAATCGGCCGGATGAGTAGCAGTGATTTTGTATTTTCCAGTTTTCCATGAAGCGGTCTCATGTACTCCAGGTTCTAGTACAAATTGTTGAGTTTGACCTGTTAGTGGGTTTCGATTCAATGTAAACACTATTTCATCACCACAATAGCTAGGTCGGACATTGCCGCTAACTCTAAATTTCTTACCTAAATCTAATTGCCCTGATGTACCTGTGTATTTAGTGGTTGAAACTTCCTTTTTTCCTAGGCAGATTTGCGGGGTAGATGTATGCCATTTGAAGGTTACTTCCAACCCTTCGCTGAGATCAGTACCCTGCACATCGAAATCGAAGTACGGCGATTCCACGTTTGAGAAATCAACGCCAGCAAGACTTGTCGCAGTATTGGCACTTGAAATCTCCACAGCGTCTCCACCTGGAAGTACTTCACCATTTTGATCCAAGACTGTTATTGATGCAGAGCTCCAATTTGAAGGTGAAGTAATTTCAACCGAGTCCCAACTAGCGACATCGCACCCCTCGGCCTTTGTAGATAGTTGCAAAAGCGATGTTCGTAAGGATCCTGAGCATCCTTGTTCCATTGTTAACACATCAAAATTCGTGATTTGTGCATCTCCTCCATCAGCATTAATCCAAACACAAGTTGGACGATGCGGATCTCTATTCAGAGAATAAATGAAACTAGTGTCTGGCAATTCCAAAAATCCACATAGAATAGGTGTTTCTGTTGAGTAATCGAGACATGAAATAATTCCTATTGAACCAATTCCTGTTGCGATAGTTACTACTTTTTTCCCAAAGATTAGAGATTGTCCGATGAATGCAGCTATTTGGCCTTCAGTTGGAAATTCACTCACATAATTCGGGATATCTACATTTTCACCAGTCTGAGCATTGATACAACGGTTTCCCATTCCCATATTTAATGAACAGATAGATTCCACTTCACCTAACTGGTTCAAGATTGGCATGAATCCTGATGTGCTAAATCCTATGTTTGGCCAATCTCCATCGCAAAGCGATTGGGTTGCGTTATCCCAGCAAACAACTGATGTGGCACTTGAATAATAATTGAAATAGTCGCTATACACTTTTTGGCCATATGCAAATGCATGTGGACCATTGAATATAGAACCTTCGAAAGATTCGACGCCAGGTTCTAAAGCAGGTCCTTCGAAAGCTGTTTCATTACAGGCGAGTTCCTTCTTCAAGTCAAAACATGCAAGCCAAGTTTGACCGTCCGATTGCGCAAAAGGTGCAAAAATTCGATTGCTAATTTGAGCGCCAGATCCCCAGTCAACATACTCTGAGCTGCCAATATCAATTATCACTGTCGATCCCTCATTTTCGATGGTAGACAGGACTTGGTATCCACAATCTGAGGCGTCAGCAAGGTTCATACATTGAATACCTGCCGATTCTCCGCGTTTGATTGCCCATACGTATAACTTCGTCTCCGCTGTATTGATAAATGCAGATGAGTACATACCTGCACCAACTTCTGATGTGACTACCACAGGCCAATCGATTGAGTTGTAATCGCAAAGTTCTGAAGTCAACTCATCATGGCAATTCACTATAACCGAATTGTCATGGTGGAAAACGTTATAAATGTGCCCGTTTGCCTGAGCCACATTGAAACCGTCACCACCAGCATTTCCGCTGAAAATTGCGGCAGGGACACCTGGAATTGAAACATTAAGTGTGACTGATTTGGTGGCATTTGCCAACGGTTCGGGTTTAATTGCATTTGCTGGCAAGAAACTTGGAAATACAAATGAAAAAACTATGATTAAAGAAATTAATCGTGATGAGCGCATGAATTCTCCTGAGGGTTAACCTAAGCATAGATCCCTTTTGTCCAGATTCCAATACTTAGATTTATAACTTCTCCAACGTCAAATTCACAAAAGTGCAAGCCGATCAGAATTTAAAACCAATTTTCTTCCGTATCTCATCCATAATGTGCATTACAGCTAATGTGTCTGCGCCAGGCATAATCGGTGAATCTGTTTTGCCCTCTGCTAGCAGTTGAGCGAAATGCACTGCTTGATAGGCAAGCCCACTTTCGCGGCTCTGAAATTCGTTTGCGAATCGTTTTGTTTCACCACTGGAATAAATCAGATCGAAGTTTGTTGGCGCGTAGAAATCTCCAGCTATTTCAATTCGCGCTTGTGTGCCATTGATGGATGCAACTGTCGGAGTTTTTGCTCTCAAAGTTGTATTAATTATTGCTTGTGCTTCTTCGTAGATCAAAATCGCAGAGACCTGTTCATCCACACCAGTCTCGGTCAATGTTCCGGTTGCGACAATTGAATTCGGAGTTCCAAGGATCATTTGTGCAAGCGAGATGGGATAAACACCTAAATCTAGGAGCGCTCCACCTGCTAATGATTTGTTAAAAAGGCGATGCTCAGGACCTTGTGTCATCAACTGCCCATGATCTCCAGTGACATTGATTATCTGTCCCAGTTCACCGCTTGCGACAATTTTTCTTATTTCGAAAATATGTGGCAAGAATCGAGTCCACATTGCTTCCATTATTAAAAGGTTTTTCGAAATTGCCAACTCAATAAGTTGCTCAGCCTCACCGGCGGTTTTAGTGAACGCTTTTTCAACGAGTACTGGTTTGCCTGCATTCAGAGCTAAAGATGCATGGTGAAAATGTTCACTGTGTGGCGATGCCACATAAACTGCATCAACATACTCATCTTGAACCAATTCCTCGTAACTCCCATACGCATTCGCAATTTGGAATTCTGAAGCAAAATCTTGAGCGCGCGAAATAGACCTTGAACCAACCGCGGCCACTGACATATTTGTAAATTTGTTTATGTCGTGGGCAAAGCCGCGCGCAATTCCGCCCGGAGCCAAAATGCCCCAGCGAATTGGTATTGAATCTTTTAAGTCCACGCCTCAAGAATAGATTAAAGCGGAATCTAAAAAGTTGTTGGATAATATTGAAACATGTCAAACCGTTTTAAAGGCTGGTTATTCGTCCTCGGGCAATTCACGCTCATTGGTCTAAGTATTGTTTTGCCTGCAACGACTATAGATGGCGTTATTCCACACGGAGCGCAATTGTTGGCTGCGGTAAGTGTGATTGTGGGTCTGATCTCGGCCTTCAACTTAAGAAAATCCCTAACGGTGCACCCCATCCCGCTGGAACGAGCAAAACTTGTAACTTCTGGTGCATATAGATTTTGTAGACATCCAATTTATTTAGCGCTAATCCTTCTAATTGGTGCAAGCACAGCTACAGCTCCATCCTTGCCAAGAATTGTGGTGTGGCTGCTGCTGGTAATTCTGCTCTGGCAAAAAGCCAATTGGGAGGAAAAGTTCCTCCTAGACAAATTCCCTGAATATGCCGAATATTCACAACGAGTCGGCAGATTTACCCCTTGGTTTTAGTAACCTTTTGCCATGCAACCCGTTGTTCGGTTCAAGGCTGTAAACGTTTATCGCGGTAAGCGATTGGTTCTAAGAGATCTCAATCTCGAATTCACGAGTGGAAGAATTATTGGACTTCTTGGTCCAAGTGGTGCAGGAAAAACCACAATTATGCGCGCCATAGTTGGAGTGCAAGCGAATGTTAAAGGTGATGTTTCAGTTCTCGGTTTGCCGGCAGGCGATCGGCAATTACTAACAAGAGTTGCTTATGCAACACAGCAATCAAGTGTTTTTGAAGACCTTTCATTGAGAGAAAACTTAGTTTTCGCAGCCAATATGTTGGATGTTCCGACTTCGCGTGTAGACGAAGTAATTTCGAGAGTGCGTTTGATGGGTCATGAAAAGCAAGTTGTTGGAACTCTTTCAGGTGGCGAAAGAAGTCGCGCCTCTTTAGCAATGGCACTTATTGGTGATCCTGAAATTTTGATACTTGATGAACCAACTGTTGGGCTCGACCCGGTATTACGTGCCGAGCTGTGGGACTTATTTCACGAACTCTCAAAGCAGGGTAAAACCCTTCTAATTTCAAGCCATGTCATGGATGAAGCAGAGCGGTGTGACGACTTAGTTTTCATGCGCGATGGAAAACTTCTGGTACACGATCAACTAACAAAAGTTCTAGAAGCAACAAATTCCAAGAGTGCCGAGGATGCATTTCTCTATCTTGCAAGGAGTGCAAATGCGTAGTTTGAAACGCACTTTGGCAATTGCAACCAGAGTTTTGAAGCAAGTACTACGTGACAAGCGAACTATGGCCTTGCTGCTCGTGGTTCCATCAATGTTGATTTCACTTCTTTATTGGATTATGAATTCACAAATGGCATTCGACCATATTGCTCCAAGCATGGTTGGTCTTTTTCCTTTCACAGTTATGTTTCTACTAACTTCGATCACCACATTGAAGGAACGCAGATCTGGCACTTTGGAACGTTCTTTCACAATGCCTATGCGCCGCGGTGAATTCATTGCTGGGTACGCCTTTGCATTTGGTTTCTTGGCCACTTTGCAAACGGTGGTGACGATTTTGGTCACTGTTGAACTTTTAAACATGTCCACAGTAGGTAGCGCTACAGATCTCTATCTTGCTGGAGTTTCAAATGCGATTCTTGGAATGGCACTCGGATTACTTGCATCAGCATTTGCTCAAACTGAATTCCAAGTCATTCAATTTATGCCAGCTTTTATTTTCCCGCAGGTTTTACTCGGCGGATTGTTGGTACCCATAACACAGATGCCATCATTTTTAGGAGCCTTAAGTGAATGGCTACCGCTTACACATGCCTTAACCGCGTTAAATGTAATTACTACTGGAGTGGGAAGCGAAGATTTTTATCGGGAAATCTCGCTCGTAGTTTTAGCTTCGGTTTTAAGTTTGCTTTTAGGCGCTATCACACTGCGTAAGAAAACCAACTAAAGAATTATTCTTTCCCAGTGAAAAACATAGCCAAACCTGCAGTAATGGCAGCGGTAATTGGTCCAATCCAATCGGTTCTTGGCTGGCTCATTGCTGGCTCAATGTGGCCAGGCTACGACCCAGTGAAACAAACCATCAGCGATCTCGCTGCCAATGAATCTCCCGTAAAAGCTGTTATGTCTGCATTCTTCATTCTTGGTGGAACGCTTTCACTAATAGGTGCCGTATATGCAAGAACTCTTGCGCTTCCTGGGCGTATCGCTTTATTTGTTTCTGGTCTATGCACCTACGGATTAACTATTTTCCCAACGCCATTAGTTGGGCACTCAGATATGCATCGCCTTTTTGCAATCACTTCATTTGTGCTCTCTGCCGGCTGGCCAATCTTGGCAATGCGCCGCGATAAAGAAGCACCTTTCATCATTCGCCCTTTTGCATCAATTCTTGGAACAATCGCGCAAGCTGCATTGGCAATCTGGTTCTTGATTGTTTGGGCTGATCCAGCAACTACCAATATTGGAATCTGGGAGCGACTAGTTACTACAACGCAATCGTTGTATGTGTCTGTAGTGGTTTTAACTATATATTTTGCACAACGTAATCGTGCTAAAACTTTCTAAGTACACCGCGTAGGACTTGAACCTACAACCCGCTGATTAAGAGTCAGCTGCTCTGCCAGTTGAGCTAGCGGTGCGAGCGGGCGGAAGAATAGCAGGGCTCAAGCCTTGCCAATCTTCCGCCCTTTATGCACGTTTTAGAAGATGTTGAAAACGCCAGCGATGAGGAAGTGGGCTATTGCAGCAATCAAAGCGGCAGCTGGGAAAGTAAGGATCCAAGCGCCAAGGATTGTTTGCACCATACCCCATTTCACGTGTTTACGACCTCGTGTGGCCCCTGCACCCAAGATTGATGAAGTGATGGTGTGAGTTGTTGAAATAGGGGCCGCAAAACGAATCGCCATCACATACAAAACAGTTGATGCAACAGTTTGGGCAGCGAATCCACGCGGCAAATCCATTTGCGTAACCTTGCGACCAAGAGTTGCCATGATGCGCCAACCGCCAGCCCAAGTTCCAAGACTGATTGCAAGTGCTGCCGCAACTTTCACCCAAGTTTGAATTTCAGGTGATTGCGTAACACCATCGATTACTTCTGGTTGAGCTTGAATGCCGCCAACAATAAGTGCAAGTGTGATTACACCCATTGTCTTTTGCGCATCCTGCAAACCATGTCCAAGTGCCATCACGCCTGATGCAAGTGCTTGACCAATTTTGAAACCAGGAGTTGCGCGATCGCGTTTTGCATTGCGGAACAACCAAAGAATTGCAAGAGCTAGCAAATAAGCAAGTGAGAAACCAATGATTGGGGAGAGGATCATTGGAATAACTACCTTTGCAAAAATGCCGCCCCACAAGACTGTTGCTTCAGGTGAAAAGGAAAGAGCTGCAACTGGAGAAGCTGCAATCATCGATCCAGCAAGACCACCGATGAGCGCGTGTGAGGAAGAAGATGGAAGTCCAAACCACCATGTAATCAAGTTCCATGCAATCGCGCCGACCAAGCCAGCGAATACAACTAATAAACCGCTAGTGCCACTCGGCGGAGCGATGATGCCACTTCCAACAGTGCCAGCCACGCTAGTTGATATAAATGCTCCAGCGAGGTTACCTGCTGCAGCAATTGCTAATGCAACCTTCGGACTGATGGCTTTTGAACCAACAGCGGTTGCGATTGCATTTGCAGCATCGTGAAAACCGTTTGTGTAGTCAAACACCAACGCAATTGCGATGATGCTTCCTACAAGTGCAAAGGTCGCGGTATCTGTTACCACTTATGACTCCTGTGAAGCAACTGAGCGAATGATGCGAGCAACTTTTGCCATGTCATTCAAACTGTTTTCCAAAGCGTCTGTGACACCTTTTACGCGAAGTACTGTCAGTGCATCGAAGTCGCCACTGAAAAGTTTTGCTGTGATTCGGCGGTGAATGCGATCGCCTTCGTCTTCAATCTTGTCTGCTTCGCCGTAGTAGAACTCGAGGTCTTTAAATGAACGAAGTCGTGAAATTGATGAGGCTGTAAGTTCTGCAAGACGACGTACGCAGTCTGCTTGGTCAAACACACCCTTTGGAAAATCTTCAACCTTGTGAAGCACAGTCAGTTCAGCTGCTTCTTCAATTAAGTCGATTGCATCATCCATTGCGTTTGCAAGATTGTGGATTTCGCCGCGATCAAATGGGGTGATCAACATTGAATCGGAGCGAGAAATGATTTTGCCGAGGATGCTGTCGGCCTCAGTTTCAAGATCACCAATAAGCGTTGCGAGTTTCTCGCGCTTAGCTGGCTTTGAGTCAACCAATTCAGTGATGAGTTTGGCTGAAGATTGAAGGCGTTCACCTTGGGCGGTGAATAAGTCGAATAGAACTGAATCTTTTGGCGTGATTGCCATTTTGTCTCCCTGATTGACTTGGACTAGGCAAGCCTAGGTTGCCGTTAGGTGAACAAACTAGTGACTCCCGACTCAAAAGGTTAACTATGCAGTGCCTGAAACTGCGTGCTCACCAAGTGTGGCTCGAGCGGCCTCTAAGCGGGCCACAGGGACACGAAATGGGGAAGCAGAGACATAGTCCAGCCCAATCTCGTTGAAGAAGTGGATGCTGCGCGGGTCTCCTCCATGCTCGCCACAAACTCCTAATTCCATCTCAGGCTTAACGCTTCGGCCCTTCTCGGCAGCCATCCGAACTAGTTCTCCAACGCCGTATGGGTCGATGGTTTCGAATGGGGAAGAACCGAAAATGCCCCGCTCTAGATATTCGTTAAAGAACGCAGCTTCCACGTCATCTCGGCTAAATCCCCAAGTGGTTTGGGTGAGGTCATTTGTTCCAAAGGAGAAGAAGTCAGCAGCGCGCGCAATGCGATG
>JAHEEQ010000006.1 GCA_024640585.1 Micrococcales bacterium | reverse complement strand
TGGAGAACTAGGTATCACGCATGAAGCGTTGTATCGAACACTTGCAACGTTAGAACACACCAAGGTAATACGACGAGAAGCAGGTCTTTTGACTCTAACAACGAGTAAGCATTCTCTCGAGCAATAGGCTCAACTACAGTAGTTACGAGCGGCATTCAACAAGCCAGCATTAAAACGCGGATTTGAGGCGTTACAACCTAATGCAATTCATTCTTGTTTGATCGGATCAAACAAGGCGTAGGTATTGTCTATGCCAGGTTGACTAGTCAACTCAATCTCAGCCTTGTACTTTTTTAATTCTTTAATGAACTGAAGTGGTGACAATTTTGTATTGAGCCAAAATTGTGTGCTTAGTTCCTTCATAGAAAGACCGGACTGCGCAATTAAGTCGTTAGGAGTGATGGCATTTTCTAAATTCACATCAATCCAATTAACCAAATCCTCAAACTTTTTCTTGTTTGCTGCTGGCCTTGTTAATTCAAAACCCGTTTGAGATGGTGCAAGCTGAGCCAGTAGTGTTTTGTATGTGTCTGTCATGATGCCTTCTGTGTAGATTGCAAATGGCTGGCAATCTTATCACTTTGCAATAACATCAACTGGGAAAAAGCGTAACAAAACTTAGCGTACGTATTACCCACCCATACAAAGCTTCATGGATGTGCCCATTTCAGAAAAAAATGCATCAGCTTTTTCGGTTGGCACTAAGTAACGGGTTCTTCTGTTTTTTCCAACAAATTCGGAGCTTACGTAGCCCGTGTCTATCAACGTTCGAATTTTTCGATGAAGCGTCGCTGGCGATGCAACCCACTCTGCACTCATCGCCTCACCAACATTCATAGGCTTGCCTGCCTCTGAAGCGACAGCCAGCATCTCCAACAGTTTTAGCTCCATCAGATCAATATTTTGAAATTTCTTCTCTGCCTCAAGCAGAAGAGTTGCATGAAGAAAACGAACGTACATCTGACGATTTGCAGTTATTTCATTGATTTTCATTTAATTTTTCCAATAGCTAGAGTCGCGAAGGCCAAGCTCTGTCTCTACATAAAAGTCAATATGCTTCGGGAGTATGGTGAACTCCATCTCAATATTATTTGGTGCACCCGGTAGCCCTTTAGGCGGATGAGGCCAAGTAGGAGACTCACCGCTATACAGATAGCCTGTAATCTTATGACCATATAAATTTTGTGCGGGCCATAGACCTGTGTATTTATAGACCAAATCAAACTTGCACAACGTAAACAATTCACGCGTTCTCACATCGCGATACCAAACATATTGAGGTGACAACAGGGATACGTTTACACCTTTCATACCATGCATGATGTTTACTGGATCAGAAGGAAACAGCGTATCTTGAGTTGTTTCACGAAGTTCGTCAAAATACTCCAACGCTTCATCATCACGGTCAAATCGTTTGTCAAGCACCCGAGATGCTCCATGAGCGTTTACCAGATGCAAACACCAACTTTGCATAGGTGGTCGATAGATGTAAACCTGAACTTGGTCATCCCCAACACATGACATGCGCTGCAAAGGTGAATATTCAAAACCACTCATATCAAGCCTCGAACCAATTAGCCGCATAGAATTTGAAACCCAAACGAAGCAACGCTTCATTTGCGCCCTCTGGTCTGCATTCAAAAACACGCCCAGTCGGTGCATACCCACGCTCCGTACCACCTGAAAGGTTCTTAATTACCTTCTCTTCATACAGGTGGTAAGCGTTACCAATCCGATGCAATTTAAAGAACTTCAAGCTATCGGAACCAGGCAAAGTGCCTGAGTAAATGGTGTCTTCTGCTGGACTTGCGTGCTCGTCTGCCATACCCAACCTCAATTAGTGAAAGGTTTCCAGAAAATCACGGACTTGTTTGTTCTGTTGACGCAAGGTTTTGAGACGCTCTTGCGGCGTAAATGACATCAGTTTCAAACCAATGTTTTGCAATGAACTAATGCTTGCAATTGGTTGGACTGATTGCTCAGACAATGCAACTTGGGTCTGATTTGGATTCATGATTCTCTCCTGTTTAAACGACACAGAAGTTCTGTGCGATGGAAAGAATCATCGTCAGCTACTGCAACAGCAGCAGCACAACTGAGTAACAAATTATTTCAAGCTGAAGGCAAGGCTTGGCTAGTCGCCAGCATAATATTTTTAATCTGATTCAAATCGGCGACTTGGAGAGGATGATTAGGCGCCTCAAGCAATGTGCGCTCAACCAAATCTAGGACTTGAAACAGCGCATCGTATCCAAGTGACCCCATAGATCCCTTAATTTTGTGCGCCAGAGATCGAACCGCAGCCCAATCCGCTTGCTCTATAGCCAATTCAAGGGCATGCGCTCGCTCCTTGAACTGAACAGCGGCCTCCACCAAGAGCTCCTGAAAGTCCTCTTCCCCCATAAGTTCAATCAAATCATTGTGAGTCGTTTGATTTACTATTGCTATCATTGATGTTGATTTCGTTAGGTTAGATACAAATGGCAGGCACACTGATCTTAGTCGATGACGACCATTTAATGCTGCGGATTTTAGGAGAAACGCTCAAACCCGCTGGCTTTGAGTGTGTTTTAGCGCGCAGCCTTGAAGAAGCCTTTAGGGCCGCCAAACGCCATCCACCACAAGCAGCCATCGTCGACATCAACTTGGAAAATGGGGAATCAGGCCTCGAACTTGTTCGTACCTGGCGGGTAGAAAGACAGTTCCCCGTGATCGTATTGAGCTCCCAAGGTCAGGCCATTGATCGGATTGTCGGCTTAGAGATGGGGGCAGAAGACTACATAGTCAAACCGTTTGAGCCACGAGAACTGATCTTACGAGTCACACGCGTCATTGAACGTTATAACTATGTCGTCTCATCACCAGAAAAACTACCCTCATGGGATTTAGGCAACGAACATATTTTTGACTCTCAAGGTCGCGCAATTCAGTATCAAGACGAGAAAAACGGACTCTCCACTGCAGAGTTCAATCTCATGAGCTACTTGTTAAAAAATGCAAATAAGCTGGTCACCAGAGATCAAATCTTAGATGCGGTTCATCAGCGGTTACACGATTCAAGCGACCGCTCTGTGGATATGCTAACTGCCCGATTACGCAAAAAGATTTCAAAATCTAGTGTTGAAATTAAAGCAATCAGAGGCGCTGGCTACATGTTGGTAGGCCCAATCAAGGTTTTGTGACAAACCGTTACAAATAGGTGATTGAAGTGTTGCACTGAACGACCATAGTTCAGTCATGGCAAACACCGTATTACTGATTCAGGACGATCCTAAGCTTGAAAGCGATTTCAAGGAACAACTGAGACCTGCCGAATTCAGCATCACGCAAGCAATCAACGGATTTCACGGACTCAAGCTCGCGTCATCTGAAAAATTCGACTTCATTTTTATTGACTTGATGCTTCGCAAAGTAGATGGATTGGATGTCATACGGCTTCTCAAGTGGCATCCAATCAATAACAGCTCAAAGTTGATTGCAATATCCAAGTACCACACGCCGAAACAGCAAGCCATCGCGCTGGCTGCAGGTGCAGACTACTTTATGAAAAAACCATTCACAGCGGAAGATCTAGCCGTCGCTCTGAAAATTACCCGATAACTAGCAAGGTCTAGCAAGGAAAATCGATGAAATTACAACTATCACTAGGCAAAAGCACCTCCCTCAAAGGGCAAGTTCTAGCTATTTTTAACATCGGACTTATCTGTTTTGCAGGCGCATTGATCTTCTCGTTAGATCAGAGCATTAAAAACGCTGCCATTGAAAAAGCAGCGGACACGCAGAGCAAACAATCGACTTTTTTTGCAACGTTAATTGATGCAGACATTGTCGAAACTTTATTGCAAATCAGTTCCATCGCGGCAGACATGCATAACTTCAAGCGGAGCAATCGAGAAGTTGAACGGACTCTGACTGGCTTACAAAAATCGATGCCTAAATTCTCTTGGGTTGGATACACAGACATGAACGGAATCGTTTTAGCAGCCACGCAGGGCATGCTTGATGGGAAAAATGTTTCATCCCGTCCATGGTTTATTGAGGGTCAAAGAAAGAACTCAATTATCGATGTGCATGATGCCATCTTGCTGGCCAAAATGCTAAAAGAAGATGACGCAAACGCTCCACTTCGCTTCATCGATGTTGCATCTCCTGTAATGAACGAAAAAGGCATAGTTACTGGCGTACTTGGCGCCCATCTAAGCGTTGGGTGGTTGAATAGCCTGCTGAACTATTACATACGAACCAACGAAAACAAAAAAAATACATCGCTATTCGTCTTAGGACATGACGGTGAGTTTCGTTTCGGAAATCGTGAGGCTTATGAAAACCTCGAAGGTATAGAAAACTTCTGGCGCAGGAAAAATCGTTTAGGTTACGTTTTACTCAACAATAAAACAAAAGGTCAGATGCTTGTCTCGTTCGCAAAACATAGCTCTGATGCTTTTCCAAATGAAATGGGATGGGTCACAGTCACGAGTGTCCCAGTTGATGCGGTACTAGCCACATCGACCGAGACTCGACTTCTCACGGCAGGCGGAATCATTGCATTAACACTACTTGCATGGCTGATGATGTTCAAATTGACTCAAAGAGCTCATCAACCCATCGAAGCCCTTGTGCAGGCGATTATGAACATTGGTGAGTCAAATAGTCAAATCGAAGAACTCAAAGGGCTTCCTACTGAGTTTGATGCTATCCGCGTCGAACTCAATAAACTTTTGCAATCCTTGAAAGATCGTGAAAAGAATCTGAGCGATCTACTCGATCAAGTGAACACAAGTTTCAAAGGGGTGACAGACAACTTTCCAGGCGTTCTTTTTAGCCTTGAAGACTGTCAAGGTCATTGTTTAGACTTCACTTATCTGTCTAATTCAGCAAAAGAATACTTCAACATCTCCGACCCTGTCCCCCGCACGGTCAAAGATTTCTTTGCCAAAGTGTTGGTTGATAACTCTGCGGAAAAAGTGGAGTACATCCGTGACCAACTAATTAAAAATCAACCTATCGATTTTGTGGTTCAAACAAAAGGTAAAAATGGAGAAGTCCGTCACATGCGCTTTAAAGGGCATCCAAGAACACTGCCAACAGGTGCGTTAGCATGGGATGGCGTAGCCATCGATGTGACCGATTTAGTAAGCGCTCAAGAGTCTGCTACAACAGCTCACGATGCCAAGTCCAAGTTCCTGGCAACCATGAGCCACGAAATCAGAACGCCACTAAATGGCATCTTAGGGTTTGCGCAAATCTTAAAGGAGGAGCTCCATCACCCTCAAGCACAAAGAGATGTTCAAAAAATTATCGATACCGCTGACACACTCACATGTATCTTGAATGATATTCTCGACTTCTCCAAAATTGAAGCGGGAAAGATAGAGATCGAAAATAAACCTTTCAATTTTATAGAGCTGACAGATTCAGTAGGCGCAATTTTTAAGGCTGAAGCCAAGCAACGTGGGCTCGATTTCACGCTCAATCTCTCTGGTCATCCTAACTTGACTTTATTGGGTGATCCAACACGGCTTCGTCAAATCATCACGAACTTGGTCTCAAACGCAACTAAGTTCACCTCTCATGGCCAAGTGTCGCTGTCGATCAATGTCGAACATGCGTCACTTGAGACAGCCAAAGTCAACATCACGATCAAAGACACGGGTATCGGTATCACTAAAGAACACTTGCAACGCCTGTTCCAACGATTTGAACAGTCTGACTCAGCCACATTCCGTAAATACGGTGGGAGTGGATTAGGGCTGGCGATTGTGAAAGGCCTAATTGACGCCATGCATGGCACGATTCATGTAGAGTCACGTATCGGAAATGGCACGACATTCACAATCAATTTGAACCTACAACCCGTCATAGGAAATAACGCTGTACTCGTGCACGATGCAAACAAAAAGTCAGTTCAGCTTAAAGTGCTTGTGGTCGATGATATCGACTCCAATAGGGAAATTATTTATCGCGGACTTCGCAAAGATGGACATGAATTTACTCAGGCAAGCAACGGTTTACAGGCGTTTGAATTAGCTAAAGTGGAAAGTTTTGACTTGATTTTGATGGATTTAGACATGCCAGTTATGAATGGCTTTGAATCAGCTCAGAAAATCCGTGAATCAAGCAAAAACAAAGACACATTCATCATCGCTTTAAGTGGTTTTGCGTACGAAAAGGATGTGGAAAAAATTCACGCTGTGGGCATGAACCTACACGTCGCAAAACCTATCAATCTCAAAAATTTACGAAAAGTCATCTTCGAACAATTCGGCGCGGCATAAAAACCTTAAACACGGATGCATCATGTTTAAAAAATTGGCAAAAAAACACATCACGATTGCAATTACTACTGCTTTCTTGTTTTTCACTTGGGCTGGTGTCGCCTATCAAATCTACGAGCAAGATCGTCAAGCCATTGAAGCTCAAAAAAATGCATTGCACAACATCGCATCTGGACTACGTGACCACGTGCAATCAAGTTTACGATCAACAGATGATGCTCTAAAATTACTTAAGTTTCATTACGAAATGACAGGTTTAAAAAACCTACCTATCGTTAACAACTACTTCAGAAACAAAGCAATTGACGTCAGTCAATTGAATCAAATTGGCGTAATTGATGAAAACGGAATTTACATTTTCTCCAATCTTGACCGTCACAAAAAGATGGATTTATCAGACCGTGAACATTTCAAAGCTCACAAACAAGGCTACTCTTCTCCCCTTTTCGTGAGTAAACCTGTACTGGGCAGAGCTAGTGGAAAGTGGTCATTTCAAATCACTAGAAAACTTGAAAAGCCAGACGGCTCTTTCAATGGCGTTGTTGTTGCATCATTAAACCCCGTCCAGTTTCTAGAACAATTCCAAAGAGTAGGCTTGAACTCTTCTAGTTTGATTGGTCTCGTTGGCATGGACGGGTATGCGCGAGCACTACGAGTGGGCAACACAAACCGTGTGGACGATACGTTGAAAGACCTTGAACTTCCTTTAGATGTCGTTCAAGCTGACTCAGGCGGGTTCTTTAGCAAGACTTTCTTTGACTCAACTGAGCGTTTATATGTGTTTGAGAAAGTTGCGGATCAACCGCTTTTTGTTATCGTCGGCGTTGACTCCAACATCGCACTCAAAGATGCTCGTCAACATCGAAATATGTTGCTAGTTTTTGGTCTAGTATTCACTTTATTTGCGCTTGCTTTTACTTGGCAACATCTACAGTCATTAGAAAATTGTCGCCAAATGGAAATAGAGGCGTTCAATCAACTTCAATCAAGAAGCCTCTTGCAATCGAGCTACGACGAATGCAGCCAAAAAACAAAGGATCTGGATGATTCGCTTAATAATGCACATGCATTCATGCAAAAATCAAAATCGATGCTAAAAGAGATTCAATTGTCAGGTAAAAACATTTCCGACTTAGAAGATAGCATTGACATGCTTGAGATGATTTTTCAAGAATCGTTCAGAGTCGATTTAAACCAAGTGTCTTCGGATGATTTTGTTATGAATGTAAAACGATTAAGTGCAAGCAATGACTTGAACAAGTTGCGGATGCAACTCTTGCAGCTGTCACAAGCTGTTACTCAAGCATCAGCCCTTTTTGATGATTTTCAGTCTCACGCAAATAATTAATATCATTTATGTCAAATAAATTTCTTAACTTAAGAGCCAATATAGAAGTTTATTCTCTACCATCGTTGCTCCTAATTACTACGTTGATGATGTCTATTTTTTTCATCAAGAACATCATGCAAGAGGATGAAAATGCAGCGAGCGCTAGTGTCAAACTCACGGCAACAGTGGTTACTAATCAGGTTGAAGGTTTGCTGGATCAAACAACCACCCTACTAAATTCATTGAGTATTCGCTACGTTCGTGCTGAACGTGGTGGAAAAAGTGCAATTGATGACCTCAATAAGAGCATAGAACAAGAGTTATCACATTACACCTTGGTGGCTCGTATTGCCATCGTAGATCAGAACGGTTTGATTGTCTTCAACTCCGAAAGCTCTGACAAAGATTTCTTAACTCAAAAGCCAGTAATAACTGCAGACCGAGACTACTTTAAAACACTGAAATTTGGCTATAAAAAAACAGTTTTTGAAGGCCCTATCAAGTCAAAATACAACAACCAATGGACATTATTAAATGCCAAACGACTTGAAAAAGCAGATGGGACTTTTCTAGGGGTGATTTTAGCGGCCATTCCGACTGAAGGATTACGGACTCAATTTGCGAAAGTAGATGTGGGCAATTTGGGCGTCATTAATCTGAGAAATCATGATTTCACACAAATTGTCAGGCACCCCAATTTAAATGGCCTAGATAACGGGCCGGGCAATTCAAACGTTTCAACCACTATCCGTGAATTAATTGAGTCAAACCCACATCAAAATTCTTTTACCTATAAAACAACAGCCCCCATTGATGGGATAACGCGCTTTTATGCGTATCAAAAATTTGACCATTTACCTTTTGCACTCACCGTTGGACGTAATGAAGATGACTTCAAAAAAAATTCATACATTACTGCGACCTGGCTAATACTTCTCAATTTAATGTTTGCTTTCACAGTCTTCCGTTGGGCCTATATAAAAAACCAACAAAAAGAAAACTTGGAAAATCAAATCACAGAAAGAACATTAGAACTTAACGATCTCTACAACAATGCACCAACAGGGTATCACTCTTTAAATAAAAATGGGATATTCATCAACATCAACAAAACAGAGTTGGATTGGTTCGGTTATTCCCGTGAAGAGGTAATTAGCAAGTTACATATTTTTCATTTTTTGACGCCCGATTCACAAGTCATCTTTAAGAAGAATTTTCAAATATTTATTGAAACTGGAAAAATTGAGGGCTTAGAACTTGAATTTTTCCGAAAAGATGGCACAACCTTCACTGGACTTGTAACAGCCACTGCGATCAAGGATGATAACGGTGAGTTGGTTATGACCCGGTCATCGATTGTTGACTACAGCAAGGTCAAGCTACATAAAAAAACGTTAGAAAAAACTCTTGCAGCGGCGCCAATGGCCGTTCGCATAGCATCACTTACAAGTAACAAAGTTTTATTCTTGAACAAAGCGTTTTGTGACTTGGTGCATCGCGATGCTGAGTCCGCCTTGAACATGGACATCAGCCAAACTTACGTTAATCAAAATGTCTTTGAAGAAATCAAACAAACCTTATCGAGAGGTGAAACAGTAGTTAACAAATTAGTTGAATTGCAGCTTCCTGATAGGCCAAATATTGCGAATGTGTGGGCCTTAGCCTCTTTCATGGTTATTGACTTCAAAAACGAAAAGGCTGTACTAGCGTGGCTTTTTGATGTCACGAAACTCCAGGATGCAAAAACTCTTGCCGAATCAGCTAACACAGCTAAGAGCAAGTTCTTAGCGAACATGAGCCATGAGATTCGAACGCCTCTCAACGGAATTTTGGGGCTGACACAGGTACTTCAACAAGACACTGAAGACCTTAATACCAAACAGGATCTCCAGCGTATCATGGATACGACTGAGACCCTGTCTCGAATATTAAATGACATTTTGGATTTCGCGAAAATTGAAGATGGTAAGCTAGAGCTTGAAACTAGATTATTCACCCTTAATGAAGTAATTACATCCATCACTCCTCTTTTCTCAGGAGAAGCGAAACAACGTGGTATCAGTTTATCGACGCACTTATTGGGCAATGCTGATCTAGCTTTATCTGGGGACCCTGTTCGTATTCGCCAAATTATCACAAATTTACTCTCTAATGCATTGAAGTTCACACATGTTGGCGAAGTTAAATTAACAGCGAATCTATCTGAATCATCCTCACACAAAGCGCATTTGATCATTCAAGTTGAGGACACTGGCATTGGTATGTCCGAGGCGCATTTATCCCGACTTTTTAAACGATTCGAGCAAGCCGACTCTTCCACTTTCAGGAAATATGGTGGAAGCGGTCTTGGTTTGGCAATTGTCAAAGGTATTGTGAATGCGCTGGAAGGTGAGATCACCGTTGAATCAAAAATAGGCAAAGGAACCAAGTTCGAATTACACTTCACATTCCCAATCGTCACCAGCGCGACAGCCAAAACCAGTTCAGTCAACGAGTCGGCTCCCGTTAAGCCGTTGAGCATCCTAGTGGTTGACGATGTAGAAATGAACCGGGAAATTATTCGTAGAGGTCTCCAACGGGATGGACATCAGTTCGCAGAGGCGGAAAACGGTGAACAAGCTGTTGCAATGGCGCAAAAGGCAAAATTCGATGTCATTTTGATGGACCTTGACATGCCCGTCATGGATGGACTAGAAGCAACTCGTCACATCAGAACGAAAAGTCTGAATCAAGAAACGTTCATGATTGCCTTGAGTGGTTTTGCTTACCAAGACGACATCGACTCTATTCTCGAAGCAGGCATGAACTTGCACATGGCCAAGCCCATCAATTTGAAGAAATTAAAAGCTATACTTGCAGATAAATTTTGCATAACTTCATAAATTAAGCCTGTGTCCAGCAACTACTTCAATGTTCTCGCCATTGACGACGATTTACTGATTCTTCGATTAATCGAGGTTGCATGCCGACCGTTCGATCTACAGGTCACAATTCGTACTGCAACCAGTGTTCACGAGGCCATTGATCAAGCGAAAAAGATGAAGTTTCAACTCCTGGTACTTGACCATGATTTATCAGGCACAAAGGGCTGGGAGTTGTTTGATTACCTGAAACAATGGCTAGACCCGAAAGTTCAAGTCGTGGTTTACTCTGGCAGTGTAGACACTGTTGCTGCCGCCGAATACAGACAGCGCGGTATTGACAGCATTTTGAAAAAGCCTTTAACAGCCAGCGTTCTAGGCTTCGGCATTAGAAAAGCTATCGGCATCTAAGCTGCCACCAGCTCACTCATAGCTGAAATGCTTGAGGATTTCATTGACTTTGTTGAAGTTATAGGGCTTTCCAAGGAAATCATCCATACCTGCCTCTCGCGCTGCCCGCTGATCGCGATCAAACACCTGTCCTGTTGTGGCAACGATAAATGCGTCACGAGCACCACTCTCTAGATTACGAATTGCCACTGCAGCATTGAGGCCACTCAAGCCTGGCATCTCTAAATCCATAAAGATGACATCAGGAACAAGAACACTCGCTGTTTTGATCGCATCAAGCCCGTTCGCAGATTCAGTCACGTGATGTCCTTTCTGCTCTAAGTAGCTAACCAAAATTCGACGATTCGTCACAGAGTCATCAACAACTAATACCTTTAGTGGTTCGTAATTTTCTTTTTCGACTTTTGCCTGTGCAACTCCAGCCACATTGGTAATGGGCAAACTTAAACGAACTTGAAACACGTTTCCTATTGAGCTATTTGAGGAGATTCCAAGTGAACCACCAAGCTTCTCAACAATTTCCCTAACAATGCGCAGTTCAGCCTCTCCTTTTCCTAAAGTTTGATTGGCAACATCTAACAATGAGTCGCGAGGATTAAATATTCTGTCGATCAAATCTTCACCAAGCTCAACGCCTGAATCACTGATCCATATAGTGGAATGCAAACTTGAATCCTGCAATTGTGACTTGCAGGAAAAGTTTACTTTACCCTCGGATGATCTGTCGATTGCTCCAGATAGTAAATTCGCAAGGGCTTGTTTCAAGCGTATTTCATCCGCACGAACTTGAACCTGTGGAACTTCTGATACGAATAACACCTCGACGCCTTTATCAGTTGCTTGCTTTTCGTAAGAACTGTTCAGTGAGGACAGAAAATCATTTAGGTTGAAATTGTTTTCATGAAGTTCAAATATACCCAACTCTAGGTTAGTTACATCAAATAAATCTTTCAGAACCATATCGATGCGCTCACAGCCTCGAAGAATGTTCTCAATGTCTTTTTGCGATTCCAATTCATCTTCATGCGATGCATGCAAAAGCTGCGCGTACCCCATGATGGTATTGAGAGGGTTTCTGAGTGTGTGACTCAACTTAGACATAAATAACAACTTGGCCTCATTAGACTCAAGCGCCAACAATTTTGCTTTTTTGATTTCAGTAATTTCTAGTGCAATGAATTGCCAGTAAACACGTCCTTTCATCACAGACGTGCTAACACTCACCCTGAGCCAGTACGTGCCAGTCTCAGATCGACAACTCACTTCGACGCTGAACGGTTGCAGGGTATGTGTGCTCAGCGTTAACTTGCGGATCAATCGCCGCCGATGAAACTCTGTCAAAGCCTGCAAGCCTAGCAACGGATCACTGAACAACATTTGCGATGTTGCTTTTAAATACTTGATTGATCCTGCACTTGCAAACTCAAGCTTTATCGTTTTTTGCTCCGCAATGTCAAAAGAAATTTTTAAAGCAACACCTGGAAAGCCCTTGAAATCTGCACTGAAACTACCGCTAACCTGAGCCTGCAGATGTTTGATCATCTCAGACTGTCTTTGCGACAGCGCCTCAAGATCTTGAACCTTCTTCTCAAGCAGTTTTTGCGATGCTTTTTCCGCTATCAATTTTCCGAACATGGTTAGCCTATCCATCAAAATGTGTTGTAAGTGATTCCGATAAAACCAGTCGAATCTTTCAACTGCTGCCCCACTCTCAATGACCAGGGCGAGTTACTAAACTTCCAAGTGAGGGCGACCTTATGCCCGACATACCACCTGTCGTCTCCCACCGCACTCCATTCAAAACCTAGCTGTGAATTAGCTGGTCTAACTTGCACAACACCAAGCCAGCTTCTAAAAACCGTGTTGTATTCACCCATAGCAAAAACAGAACCAATTTGCCACTTTTGATAGTCTTCAACGCTGAGTTTGACGCCTGCAGCCGAAGCGCTAGGTAAAGATGCAGTCGTATCTGAATGATGATCGACTACACCTACACCTGCATTTAGCTTGAACGTATTTGTTGAACTGGAATATGAATACACATTTTTTTGCAGCGCGCCACTCAATGATTTTCCAGTAGAGCTCCATTGGCTATATGCAGCACTCACTTGCAGCTGCTGAATCTCTGTCGCAACTACTGCTGTGCCTCCGCCAACCCCTTTGTCGAATTGAGCAAACATGCCTTCGGCTGCCCCAGCAATGCATGAGAAACCAGTAAAAAGAACTGAAATAAAAGCACGTGTGTTACGCATATCGCCCTCTCACCGCTAGATTAAGTATCTTGAAAAATGCTGCCATCGAGTTGTAACTTCTTTGCTCTTTCATTTTCAGCTCCAAGAGCCCCACTTCGACCAAACTACTCAACCAGAGCGCTTTGGTTTTCTCCGTGAAAAAGACAATAGCGCCGCCTGCATCTGTGTAGCCCACGTTTGCCAAGCCCTCTTCGGTCATCAATTGAATTAATGCATCTTGAATCGGCGCGCCTTGTTGGTTAAGAATTCGACTCTCAGAAATCAAGCAATCTGCAATCGAATGCAAGTTTTCACCCCGTTCAATCCACAACTTGTTAAAGAACTCGCCCCTCACACGCATTTCCGAGAGTTGTGGAGCCATTTCATTTCGCAAAGCAGTTCGCACAAACAACAAACGGATCAAGTTCATGATCGTCCAGAAGAAGCTTATGACACTGATTCCTGAATCGTTCATCTGAAAAATCGCAATACCAACAGCGAGCACCGTGAACAATGTCAATACATCGACGAACAAATCAAAAGTGCGAGATGACTCAGCTTGAGCAGTTAACTGACCTTTAGGCGTCACCTCAAACTTGGCGATTTTGTATGGAAGCATGAGCTTTAATAAAAACTTAGGTGTCAACCGTAGCGACAATAAATCTTGCCAAATTGAAGTCACAAAAGGTTGCAATCGTTTCTTAGAAACCCAAAAATTGAAACTTACCAAAGAAAGAATGACTGAGCCTTGAGCTACAAACAAGTCAATCAATGTCGCATTTGCCAACGCACTCCATCCGAGTAAAAAATACAACTGCGGAATAATCAAACTCAAAAACCTGACAGGAAATGAAACTGCCCAATACATGGGTAAGAATTTGATTCGATTAAATATGCTGAGTACGGCATTCGATTTTTCAACTTTCCATAATTTTGAATTCATTTGCAATGCCCCCTCCCCCCAACGACTTCTTTGTTTAATCATGTCGTTAATCGTTTCAGGAGAAAGGCCGACCGCAACAGGCTCTTGAATGGAGATCGATTCGTAGCCGAGTTGTTTTAACTTGATCGATAAAAAAATATCTTCTGTGATGGACTCGGTTGGGAAACCGCCTATTTTCTTAACTGCTGAGTTTCTTAGCAGGCCACAACTTCCACAAAAGAAGGCGGCCTCCCCGTTACTTCTTGCATGCAAAATTCCATTAAAAAAATGTCGTTGATCATTTGGACTTAGTTCAGAAATTTCTAAACTTCTTTGAATCGGATCTGGGTTGTAAAACTCTTGCGGAGCCTGAACCACTGCAACCTTTGAGTCCGCCATCGGAGCCATTAAGAATTCAATTGCGTTGGGTGAAACTAAAAAATCAGCATCCAATACCAAAGTGAAGTCACCGTGCAAATACGTCAATGCATGATTGATGTTCCCTGCCTTGGCCGATTCATTGTCTGGACGACTGATGTAACTAACGCCCCATTTTTTACATAAATCTGGCAGCCACTCGCGTTTTCCATCATCTAATAAATAGATCCGTACCTCGCCTGGCCACACAAGGTTGTGTGCAGTCATCAGTGTACGGTTTAATATTTCATAAGGTTCGTTATAACTAGGAATGATGACATCGACTGAACTCTGACGGTTCTCCGAAGTGATGTCCGTTTCATTTCGTCTTGAACGATAAGCATAAAAATGCAAACTATGACTTACCTCGATGATCCAGAAAATTTCGATTGCAAAAATTAGCTGCGTGTAAATCCCCGAAAAACTGAAATCACCCCATGCAACAGTGACGCTCACACGCCAGCTCATATATCCAACCAGCAATAGTGCAATCGCGCACAAAATACTTCGACGATGCTTAACATTATCAAAGTCTAGAATTAACACGCAAACTACAACGTAGACAACTGTGACAACTGAAATCCACAAGATAATGTTCATACTTATAATTTTGAACTATGGTTGCTTTTTACTTAGAGATAAAAATAGGTCAAGCAAATCTTGGTTCACGCTTAGGTACTTTGATCGTGACTGGTACATAGGTTCGAGCTTGTAGACACCAAACTGCTGCCATATACGCAAATGCCAAGCTGCCTCCAATAACAAAACCCAGCACCGTCACACTCAACCAGAATTGGCCTTCGATTTCGTTTTCAGATGTCTCAACCTTTTTGTGAAGGTGCTCTAATTCGATTCTTAATGACTTACTCTTACCGCACATGCGGCTATAAACGTACTCATCGTCTGTGGTGACATGTATCTCTTTCCCGCAAACTTGCTCCAGCTGATTCAAAGCAATCTGTAGTTCTTGATTTGACTTAGCTTTAGTTTGTGGATCAAATTGAAACAACTCCTCCGAGAGGGTCACAACAAAAAAGGCGAAGACAAACCCAGCAAACAACAGGCCATAACCAACGACATGAGACTTAAGGTTTTTCAATGTTCACTCCATTCAGTTCACAGCAATTCGCTGTTCGATAGAGTGAATGATCGTTATTTCTGATAACTGTTGAATCTCACAAAAGTAACAATTTGTGACATAAACGATTAGAAATCTGGTTAACTTAAAAAAATCAGAGTTAAGGTTAAACAAAAATCCGGGACACCCTCCACCAAATCTACGTTTCCCCCGTGATCGTGTTCTTAAGTGGACTTACCAAAGCGCAGTAGACAGCAATCTCGTATTTACAAAGAATAGTGACTTTAGTTGGTGGATAGGTCCCAACTTCATTGATGCTGCTTGGACGACAGTTAAGTGAGTTAGTGGAACAGGAGGTAACGGCAGTTATATGAAATTTTATGACGAACGATCGTAATCGCCCCCTCCCCAGAAAACCGACGCCTAGATCTACTGAAATACGCATATGCGTTCAGGTCACCTATCGCAAGCATACTTTACATCAAACTCCACCCAGCAAACCCGCATGGATACTAGGGTTCACTCAAGGACACGTCCTCAAGAAAACAGAGAAAAGAGAGAGGGACAGATTGTCCAAAGTGGAAATGGGGGGGATTTCGGGAGCATCGACCTCAAGATAAAGGGTCGGAGCTGCGCCAATATAGGCTTTCAGCCCAAAAGAGAAAGGGCTCGGAGAGTATCCGAGCCCTTGTATATGGTGGCAAACGCGAATATGAATCCGCGTCCATAAGGTCCTCATTGTCCCCCTCTAGCCCTCTTTAATTTAA
>JAHEEQ010000203.1 GCA_024640585.1 Micrococcales bacterium | reverse complement strand
AAAGTAGCAGCCTTTGGTGCGCTGCTTCGCATTTTCTATGTTTCATTCGCAGGTCTTGGTTGGGATTTAAACGGTGTGCTTTGGGCAATTGCAATTGTCACAATGCTAGTTGGAACCATCATCGGTGTTGCACAATCTGACATCAAGCGCATGCTTGCATATTCTTCAATAGCGCACGCAGGTTTCTTGCTTTTGGCTGTAATCTCACAAAGTAAACCAGCACTTGATGGCGCTTTGTTCTACCTAGCTGGTTACGCATTCACCACACTCGGTGCATTTGCAATCGTGAGTTTGGTGCGCGATGCTTCTGGTGAAGCAAACCACCTAGGTCAATGGGCAGGGCTTGGAAAACGCTCGCCACTTATTGCCAGCCTATTTTCACTTTTCTTGCTAGCGCTTGCAGGCATTCCATTAACTAGTGGTTTCGTTGGCAAGTTTGCGGTTTTTGCAGCTGCGTACGAAGAAGGACTTGCACCGCTGGTTGTGGTTGCAGTAATTGCAAGCGCGATTGCTGGCTTCTTCTATGTTCGAGTGATTGTGTTGATGTTCTTCACAGATCCTTCGGGTGACGAAGTGTCAGTCGTAGTGCCAAGCTTCGCTACTTCAGCCGCAATCGCAATCACTTCAATAGCGACCATCGCACTTGGTGTGATTCCGCAACCAGTGTTTGACTTGCTTTCATTCGCATATTTGTTGAAGTAAATATGAGTCAACCTTTTTCACTTTCGAGAGTTGATGACGTACTCGCAAAGCGAGTTCTCACATCGCTTTCGGATGTAGAAAAAGTATTACTCGATGCAACCAAATCTGAAGATCCTTTCATCTCAGAAATTGCTGGACACCTTGCAAGCGCAGGTGGCAAGCGTTTTCGCCCACTACTTGTTTGCTTTGCCAGCGAATTTGGCAAACCAAGTGCAGACACAATCAATGCAGCGGTTGTAGTTGAGCTAACTCATCTTGCAACTCTGTATCACGATGATGTCATGGATGAAGCGCCGCGTCGACGCGGAACTGAATCTGCAAATGCTCGGTGGAATAACACTCTTGCAATCTTGACTGGCGACTTTTTGTTCGCCCAAGCATCACAAATGCTTGCTGACTTAGGGCCAGAGGCTGTACTGCTCCAAGCGGTCACATTCGAGCGACTGGTTTCTGGGCAAATCCACGAAACTGTTGGCCCCCAAAATGGGGCTGACCCCGTTAAACATCATATTCAAGTTCTTGCAGATAAGACTGGCTCTTTGATCGCAACCTCTGCAAGGTTTGGCGGCATGTTTGCAGGACTTCCGGTGTCGGCTCTAGACGCACTAAGCACTTTTGGAGAAGCAGTTGGTATTGCTTTCCAAATTGCAGATGACATTCTTGATATCGCATCTGAAGCGCAGGTTTCTGGAAAAACACCTGGCACTGATTTGCGAGAAGGTGTTGTCACTCTGCCGATGCTTCTTGTTCAATCTGCCAACGATCCAGAAGACGCAGAATTAATTGAACTTTTAGGTCGTCCACTTCCAGATGACAAAGAACATGCGAGAGCCCTTGAACTGCTTCGCAATCATCCAGCAATGCAGTTGGCACAAGCCGAAGCAGACCGCTATGCCAACCTGGCAATCGAACAGCTTGCACAAATAAGGAAGATTGCCATAGAAATTCCAAAGGATTTCGCGGATGAAAAAACAATTGATGCCGTAATAGCAGCTCTCACAGATGTGTGTGAATCAACCGCGAATCGTGCGGTTTAGTTCTACTCTTCTGATTGCGCGAAACGAATATGGTGTGTAATCGCATCAGCGCTATAAATCGCCAAGGCAATCCACACCATTCCAAACCCAGTCCAACGGCCATTAGTCATCGGTTCATGGGTTACCAAATAACCACACAAGAACTGCATTGTTGGAGTCACATATTGCATGACTCCCATTGTTGAATATGGAATTCGAACTGCGGCTGCGCCAAACAATAAAAGTGGTATCGCGGTAACCACACCAGCTAGCAATGAGAAAAAAGCTTGGCCAAAACCATGGTGACCAAGTGCTAATTGATTTGTAACTGCTAAATAGATTAAGAAAGTTCCGGCAATAGGACCGAGAATCAACGTTTCAACTGTCAAACTCTCAACCGCATCCACATTAGCGATTTTCTTGACCATTCCATAAGAACCAAAAGAAAAACCAAGTGTTAGCGCAACCCATGGGATCTGGCCGGTTGTGAGGGAGAGGGAAAATACAGCGACTGCTGCAATCGAGATTGCGAACCATTGCATCTTGCGAAGCCGTTCACGGAAGAGAACCACACCAAAAGCAATGTTGATGATTGGGTTCATGAAATATCCAAGTGATGCATCAATCACATGGTCGTTGAAGACCGCCCAGATGTAGACGCCCCAATTGATGGTGATCAAAATTGAAGCCGCAGAAAGCAAACCAAATTGCCTTCTGTTTTTCAGCACCACACCAATCTTGCTCCAGTCTTGTCTAACTGAATTAAGAATTGCCAAGAAAACCAAGGTCCAAAAAATGCGGTGTGCCAAAGTTTCAGCAGCTGAGGCAGGAACCATCAACGGCCAGTACAGTGGAAACAATCCCCAGATTAAATACGAAGATAGCCCGTAGATATAGCCGCGAGCTGGAACTTTAATCAATTAAGAAACCGTCCAGGAGTCATTGCCTTGAATTAGTTTGGCTAAATCGCCGTCACCTTTTTTCGCTGTTACATCAGCAATTTGTTGATGAACCAAGCGGTCATAAACCGGACGATTAATGTCACGGAAAACTCCGATTGGTGTGTCGTTCAAATTCTCAGGGTGGCTCAGGCGAGACAAAGCGAATGCATATGCGGCATCCGGATTGTGGGCGTCGTGAATTAAGAATCCTTTAGCGCCTGCTTCACTGGCTGAAACAACTTTTAGTGAACCGTTTTCGTCGCGAATAACACCACGATCTTTGTTTGCTCCGAAAGTGATTGGTTCGCCATGCACAAGTCGAATCAACAAGTCATCTGAAGTATCTGAATCTTTCAAAGGTTCCCAAGCGCCATCATTAAAGATATTGCAATTTTGGTAGATCTCGACTAGAGCGGTTCCTTCGTGAGCCGCCGCTTGACGCAAAACTTCAGTCAAATGTTTGCGATCGCTATCTATTGTGCGTGCCACAAATGTTGCTTCTGCGCCAATCGCAAGCGAAACCGGGTTGTATGGATGATCAAGCGAACCTGCCGGCGTGGACTTAGTTATCTTGCCCAATTCGGAGGTAGGCGAGTACTGACCTTTAGTAAGTCCATAAATGCGATTGTTGAACAAGAGAATTTTCAAATTCACATTTCGACGAA
>JAHEEQ010000200.1 GCA_024640585.1 Micrococcales bacterium | reverse complement strand
TGGATCCTCCAAGTTAAAACATTGCGAAATGTCGCAAAAGATGGCTCAAGCCTACCCGTGCGTAGAGGCGCTAAATCGAGCAGGTCGGACAGCTAGCGGGCTATAACCGACAAGAAAATCAAGGCGGCAAATAGGGCACCAATTGTGAGCAAATCTATCCACCTAGAACGCACAGAAAAGAACTCTAAGCGCCCTTTTGGACCAACTAGGCGCCAGGCAAAGACCGCTCCCACAGCCCCTGCGAGCAATAAGCCACCCGCGCGATAGAAACCGAAGGCAGCTGCTACAAAGCTGAGGGCTAGCAAACTGAAGGTTAGGTACTGGACGGATTTGAGACTCACAACTTCACACTACCTCAGCCGGTGCAATCACATGAGCCTTGCGATTTGCAAGTAGTACAGCCACCAAGGTCACTGCCAAACCAATAACTAGATTGAGCGAAACTTTTGTTCCATCTGTTGGTGCAAATAAATCAATTAACAATGATCCAAGTAATTGACCTGCAACACTTCCCATCACAAATCGAAGTGCGCCAAGTTTTCGAATCGCCCAGGTCGCAGATGCGATAAATGCAACACCGATTGATCCGCCTAAATAAATCCACCACGGGCTATTGGGAAGCGGCTGCCAACTTGCATGGCCTGAAAAAACTTGCACCGCAAAAATCAAAACCAGCAATCCCATACCAGAGATGAAATTCATTACAGCAGCGGAAACTGGATTGCCCGCAGCAACTCCAACATGGCCATTAATTGCATGTTGAAAAGAAACCGCACAACCGATTAAAAATGAAGCGACTAAAGGTGCGAATGCAAACTGCGCATCACCGAATCTGTCAGACACCGAAAGAATCACACCTACGACTGCAAACACTGCAGCAAATACGCGGCGTGAAGTGACCTCGGCAACACCACTAGGACTAATCCCCCACTTATCAACTAGCAATGAAGAAGTAGTCTGACCGCCAACAATTAAAACTGTAAATATTGCAACACCAATGAGCGGGACCGAGATGCTCTGGATGGTTACGAAAATCGCACCGACCATGCCGCCAAGCACTTGCCAAAGTTTCAAATTTTCTTCACGCACTGCATGAAAAATCTTCAGAAATCCGGTTCGGATGCTTTTACTTATCAATACAAATGTAAGTAAAAGAAGTAATCCTGTTCCGAAAGAGATTAACGCTGCTTGAACGCCACTTCCGAGCAAATGCGCAAGCTCACCATTCGCGCGAGATTGCGCAACTGTGAATGCACCCACCACAACCGCAATTGCTTGCGCGAAGTAATGGTGAGAAGTGACTTTTTTCATTTGATTAGTGGAAGAAATGTCTCGTGCCAGTGAAATACATAGTTATTCCTGCCGCTTTTGCTGCTGCGATAACTTCTTCATCGCGAACACTTCCGCCAGGTTGGACTACTGCTTTCACGCCTGCCTTGATCAAAACTTCGAGTCCATCCGCAAATGGGAAGAACGCATCAGACGCTGCAACTGAACCGGTCACGCGATCACCTGCACGAGAAACTGCAAGTCCTGCAGAATCAACGCGGTTGACTTGGCCCATTCCAATTCCAACTGCGGCTTCATCTTTTGCGAGCAAAATCGCATTGCTCTTCACACTTCGGCAAGCGGCCCAAGCGAACTGCAAATCTTTCTTAGTTTGCGCATCAACATCTGCTCCTGTCACAAGCTGCCAGTTTTCGAACTTGTCTCCATCTGCCTGCAACTTGTCTTGAACCTGCAAAAGCACGCCGCCATCTATTTTGCGCATCTCAATACCTTCACCACTCACAGGAGCAGGTACGACCAAAATTCGAATACTTGGTTTTTGAGACAAAATCTCTACGGCTTCATCATCAAATTCTGGAGCCACAATTACTTCAGTAAAAATCTCGGCAACCTGACGAGCCATTTCGGCAGTCACTTTGCGATTCGCAGCTATCACACCACCAAAAGCCGAGACTGGATCTGTTGCATGCGCTTTGCGGTGCGCATCTGCGACATCTGCGCCAACCGCAATGCCACAAGGGTTTGAGTGTTTGATAATCGCAACTGCAGGTTCGGAAAAATCGAAAGCTGCACGACGTGCCGCGTCTGCATCAACATAGTTGTTGTACGACATCTGCTTGCCGTGCAACTGCTTTGCACCCGCAATCGCTACATCGCCAAAACCAGCTGTGTAAACCGCTGCTCGTTGGTGTGGGTTTTCGCCATAACGCAAAACATCTTCACGGTTGTAGGTCACACCCATCCAGTTTGGAAAACCAGTTCCTTCATCAGTTTTCGTAACAACATTGCCAATCCAAGATGCAACATTCACGTCATAGGTCGCGGTATGTTGAAAAGCTTCGGCAGCAAGTCTTTGGCGCTCAGCCAAAGTAAATCCACCAGCACCAAGTGCCGCAATTACTTCGCCGTACCGTGCAGGTGAAACCACAATCGCCATATTTGCATGATTCTTTGCGCTTGCTCGAACCATTGCTGGGCCACCAATATCAATCTGTTCAACACATTCATCAGCCGAAGCACCACTCATCACAGTCTGGGTGAACGGATAGAGACTGATGACCGCCAATTGAAACGGCTCAATCTCAAGTTCTTTCAATTGCTGAACATGCGATTCCAAACGCACATCCGCCAACAAACCACCATGAACTTTTGGATGTAAAGTTTTTACGCGACCATCTAGGCATTCTGGAAAGCCAGTTAGATCTTGAACTTGAGTGACCTTCATACCAGCGTTTGCAATAGTAGAAGCAGTCGAACCAGTGGACACGATTTCAACCCCAGCATCAGTCAAGGCTTTTGCAAGCTCTAACAATCCAGTCTTGTCGGAAACTGAAATCAGTGCTCGTTTGATTTCGCGCTTGTCTTCACTCATCTTTTCGCCTTCTACTTAAAATATTTTCTAGAGCCAGCAAAGTCTTTGACAACATCTACTAGCAATTCTCGTTCAACTACCTTGATTCTTTCGTGCAAACTTGCATCGTCATCGCCATCAACTACAGCAACACTCTTTTGCACAATCACCGGACCAGTATCAACACCTGCATCTACAAAATGAACTGTTGATCCAGTTACTTTTACTCCAGCTGCCAATGCATCTCGAACCGCATGCGCACCAGGAAACAGCGGAAGCAATGCCGGATGAGTATTAATCAATCGACCTGCAAACCGCGTAACTCCAGCCTCACCAATTATTCGCATGAATCCAGCCGACACAACTAGATCTGGTTGGTAGAAATCAATGCAGTCAGCCAAAGCCAAATCCCAGGCACTTCTATTTTCAAAATCACTTGGTGCAATAACAGCAACCTGCACTCCAGCAGTTGCGGCAT
>JAHEEQ010000195.1 GCA_024640585.1 Micrococcales bacterium | reverse complement strand
GCTGGATTGCTTGCCGCTTGCAGGCTTGTCGGGTTGCTGAGCCTTACCTTCTTCCATCATCTTCATCACCAGCTCAGGCCTAACAAGTGCATCAACCATCTGGTTGATCATCGTCATACCAAGCATGGCCCCTAAAGCACTGAACGGGTTGCTTGGCTGGTTACCCATCACATCTGCCAGCTTTGCTGAGAACTGGCCTTTAAAACTTTCACGCAAACTTGGGTAGTCCACATACTCATTGAACTTGTCGGCATCTTTTGCTTTGGCGGCACTTACCATGCTTTTCATGGCAATGTAGGGTGAGTAGTACCAGTGAGCGCCAATGCTGAGAGCGAGCGCGAGCAGAGCACCGATTGCAATTTTGAGTTTGCTTTGCATGACGTATGTGATGGGTTTGATGGGGATGGCCAAATCTTACACATCTGAAAACAAATTTCTCGGAATGAGCGTTGGCAGGTGTCGTGTTACACGACACTTATACGGTTGCCAATCTAGCAAGTTGCTAGAACTGACCCCGTAGGTGCATGAAATTCTCCAAAATCACTGGTGAAATTTTATGTTTATCGAGATAATGAAAATTTGGCTACTCAATAAAGAATCATGGGACTGCAGGATAGAGATTACATGCGTGAGAGAGGTCGAAAAGACGCTACTAAGTTTGATGCTGTGATTCCGTCCTTGCGTTCGAATTTCTTAAATTTTTTCAAAGACAAGAGTCGATTATTTTTTCTGGTGCTGGTTGTCTCACTGGTAACTCTGGCGGCAACGAGCAATGATTCCAAGGTAATCGATAGCTGCAAAGTTGAGAATTTTTCTCTTGATGCCAATCACGACGGGCAATTCACTTATCGTGATCTTGGAACAATCCTGCTAAAAATAACTACCTACCCTAGAGCGATTGTTTTTGAGAAGGAGATTTTCTCTTCGATCGTCAACTTCTTGGAGTTGAGGATTGATGACTGTCATTCTCTGCTTGCTCATTGCGTCAATGGATTATTTTTTCTCTTAGCAGCTCTATTGGCTACCTTAGCAGGATCATTGATCTTGCTTTTGATTAGAAAGATTGCGAAATACATAGTATTTGACGTAATCAAAATTTCACCCTTCGGGAAGGTGAATTCATTAATCTTTCATCACTTGTACCCACGTTTTGTATGGATCGTTAAGCCTATTTTTCTGATCATCTTTGCTGTAGGGTTAACTTGCGTGTTGATTTACAAGAAATCAAATTCGTCTAAGCCTGTGATGACTTCTTCTGCGAAGGTGACTAAGAGTTCGGAATCTTCTAAAGAAGGATCAAGAGGTTTGCAGCCTAAAGAGACTAAGGCGAATGTGAGTTTGTATCGAGAAAATATCTCTGATCTAAAAAGGCTTGATGTCATTGCCGCCAACGTTACTGCTGATCAAGCTTCCTCAGTAGAAAAACTTGCCGCTTCGTTGACTAAAGGTCTGCAAACTGATTTGGAAAAAACGTATGTGATCTACAAGTGGGTCACTGCCAATATTGACTACGATGTTGATGCATTCTTCTCCAACAACCTTAGAGGAATTGGAAGTGCGCCTGTAGTGCTAAAAAATCGTAAAGCAGTATGCGATGGATACTCTGAACTCATGGTAAAGCTAGGTCAGGCTGCAGGACTAAAAATAGAAAAGGTTAGTGGCTATGCAAAAGGGTATGGCTATTCAATAGGCGAGGCAACAACAAAGTCTAATCATGCATGGAATGCAGTGCAAATTAATGGCGCTTGGTATTTGCTCGATTCGACATGGGATGCCGGATTTATTAATAAAGAATCACGAAAGTTTGTCAAGAAAAGGGATGAGTATTCATATTTCCTGACGAATCCAAATCACTTTATCTATAGCCACTATCCAGAGCTTAGAAAGTGGCAACTCCTCGACAATGAGTGGGATCGTGATGAGTTCTTTTCTAAAGTTAGTGCAAGTGAAAGAGCATTTCGTTTAGGCTTGAAATTTGATAACAACAGTGTTGCCGCCATCAAGGCGACTCAGCCTGAGTATGAGTTTGATTTCAAGTCTCCTGCGACTCTCACAGGAACACTATCAAAAAACGATGCGAAAGTCCGTGGTTCATGGACTATGCCTGTTTTTGATGAAGGTGGTCATACTCGTTTACTTGTATCGGCACCTGATAAAGGTTCTTACACATTCAACGTTTTTGCTGCAAACGATCCGAACGCGAATAGCTTTTCCAGTTTGCTTGAATACAAAATTTCCTTTTCAAATACTGGTGTTCCATACCCTGAAACTTATGGTCGCTATTTCGCAAGCAAGGTTGTCTTGAAGTCACCACTTCAGGGCTCCCTCAAAGCGAACTCTTCTGTATTTTTCAAGCTCTCGATTAATGCTGCTCAAAGTGTCGTGGTGTATGTAAACGGTAAACCTGTGCAGACTCTTCGCAGAGACGGAAAGGTTTTCTCAGGTGAAGTGCCAGTAACAGAAGGTGAGGCTATTGTTTACGCTCAGTTCGACGAGGGCGGCAAGCTGGATGGATTACTTAAATATCAGATTAGATAGTTTTAACGAGCTTGTCACAACATACTGATTTTTAAAGCAAAGTCCCGCTCCTTTACTCGGACTCAGGTTGTCCAGCAGCAAATGTGAAATTACGCTTTGCGTTTTGGGCTAGAAGTTGAAGCAAACGCAGAATGATTTTTTGCACTTGGCGAATAAGCTGAAAGTGCAAGCAGGGGTGCCAAATCCCAAAACCCTCATCAGTAGCCTCCATATCAGTGCCAGAAAAGAAACCACGCACCACATGCGCGATGGTGAAGTGGTTTTGTATCTCCGACCATCGAGCCGAGTTTGGCAAGTTCGTTACAAGCTGTTTGATCGCAAGTGGCGCTGTGTCAGCACTAGACAGCGACAGCTTGAGTGGGCAAAGAAGGTGGCTGGCGAAATCTACGACCGCGCACGATTCAGAGAAGAAGAGGGATTGCCACAGAAGTCGGTTCGCTTTGGCACATTGGCAAATGAGTGCATCCGTGTGTTGAAAGTTGAGATTGAGCGAGGTATTCGTCCCAACACCAACATGGACTACATACGTGCCATGAACAACTACCTGATTCCGTTCTTTGGCAAGTTGATGCTCACAAACATCACTGCCCAAAAAGTTGCTGAATACGAGTCATGGCGTAATGACAAGATGGGCAAGGTTCCCATCAGCAGCACACTGGCAAATCACAGTAGTGCGTTTAATCGAGTCATTGACTTGGCAATCCAGCAGGGTTCAATCAGTGACAAGGTTGGCGTCCCAAGGCTCAGCCGTAAAGGTCGAAAGGGCTCAGCGAGACCCGCATTTACCCAAGATGAGTTGAC
>JAHEEQ010000193.1 GCA_024640585.1 Micrococcales bacterium | reverse complement strand
AAGGAGCAAAAACCGCAGAACAGTTAAACTTATCCACAACCGACTAGGCCAAATTATTTAAAAACTGGTGGCTCAATATTGGTTGCAAATAGTGGCTCACTTTGCGTTGCAATTCAACATGTGGATGCCTGGTGCCATCTGCGCAAAGAAGTGCGAAGCTTTGCAGTGGACGCCATAACTGTGTGTAAGCATCTTGACACTGATGCGAAAGAACTTGACGCAGAACAACTTCGCAAATCAATGCAAAGTGGATATGGAATCTTTGGAGGAATAGCGATCGCAACTGCGAAAGTGAAGTTCTCACCTGAACGATCTAGATGGGTTCAACATGAAGAGTGGCATCCAGCACAGGTTGGAAAAATAAATGCCGACGGAAGTTACACACTTGAATTTCCTTACTCAGATGAACGCGAACTTATAGGCGACTTGCTAAAGCATGGATCGGAAGTTGAAGTGATTTCCCCTCAATCACTTAGACAAAAAATCTCTCAAGAAATAAAAAAGTCATTACGGAACTACGAATGAAAAAAGTAGGAATTCTCACCAACGTTGTTTTTGCCAACTTGGAACAAGAAATGCTCTTCAGAAAAGAGGAAGCAGAACGCGGTTGCTCCAAAGCACAACATCGACTTGGATCTCTTTTGATGAAAAGAAGAAATGATCTAAAAGCTTTGCATGAAGCCTATAAATGGTTGTTCATTTCTGTAGTTCTAGGAAATGAGAGCGCCAAAGATGACTTGACTGAAGTTAACAAGATCCTTGGAGAAGATGGGATCGACCCTGGATTTGAATTAGCTACCGAATGGTTAACTGAAAAATTTGATGAAGACGTTAATGTAAAAGAGGAAGAGTGGTCAATGGAACTTCTCAAGTGGCGATTCAGCCCAGCAGCTGTTCACTAAAACCTAGGGTCACAAATGACAACAAACAAACGTTTCGTGTATGACGAGAAAACAAGTTCACTCTATGCGCCAGATGGCACTTATCTTAAAAAAGTGTTTTGCCCTAAAGCATTGAATTGGAATCAACTCACTGCAGTTCCAGGTGAATTGCGATGGAAAAATTGCGAATCTTGCGAAGAGAAAGTGATCGACCTAGATGTTGCTGACGTCGATACAGTCATCAATGAATGCGGAAATGAGTGGAAATCAATTTGCATTCACGCATCATCAAAATCAAACAACGTTATTTTCCTTAAAGACAAAGACGCCCCTCCGCCCGCAACAGAACTAGAACTCAATGAAGACGGTCTACCAATCATCAAAACTGTTAGATCTATAGAAGATATCAATCGAGCAGTCGGATTAGGCTATTGGCCTGATGTGCGATTGATAGAGTACGACACATCTGAGCTAAGTTCAAAGCTTGCAATTGGACAAGATCGTGAGACAGGGAAGATTGATGTTTCAGGTGACTATCGAAGCGGTTTCGGCTCTAGCAATTCGAATGAGAGCAAATGGGTCGAAGTGATCCCCTTCCACTCTTACTATCAGTACTACCAAGCTGACCCGATCGCAGCTTATTTGATTCCAAAGGATATGCAGGATGGGACACTTGTTCTTGTAGAAGATCCAATCGAAGACATCGTCGGATGGCGATGGAATCAAGGCAACTCAGGGCGTGCCATGCACGTACAAGCCCAAGTTGAAGGACGCAAAGTTGTCTTAAATAAAGAATCTGTCTACGTCTCAGAAGTTATGGGTTAAGAACAACTCCATGCTGATCAAGCCTCGTTACTTGACAAAATCTCGATCCAAGCTAGCTGCTGTGTGTCCAACGAAGCTTTTTTACTCTGGCAAAGAATCCGTTTATTGGAATCTGAAACAAGAAGATAGTTTCATGGCGATGCTAGTTGACCGAGGGTAGGTTATGGTGTTTAGCAGAATTAACCAAGCTTCTTCGACTTGTAAATATCTCTGATCTTTGATGTATCAAAGAGAGCCTTCTTGGCATTGGGCGCCTTAATATTCTCAACAATTGCCTCCCCAGTAGCCCTGTCATAGTGCTTCTGAATGATGCCCACAGAGTTACCCAACTGCTTAGACAAATCACGTATGGGTACAGCGTCGTAATTCATTACAGTGGTGGCGTAGGTACTCCTCAAACTGTAAAAAACGCGCTTACGCCCTGTAATTGGGTCTACGAGCAAGTTGTGCTCCTCAAGGAAGCTTTCAAAAACATGGTTGAAACTGCCGGGCCCTAGCCCATCCTTCGTCCGAAATACAAAGCGTTCATCATTCATTTCAGTCAACTTGCGAACGCTGGTCTTTTCACCCGCGTAGTTCCGGCCAACAATTTCATTCAAAACCTTGAATGTCTGCTCGAAACCATTAGCAGTACGTTCTTTGGTTTTCCCTGAGACGCTCATAAACACGTAATAGTCACGTGCAAAGATTTCGTCTAGCAGGCCTTCTTCATCCGCTTCGTAGGCTATGGATTGGACTCGGCCATCTTGATCCAGTACTCGCTTGGGTTCAGCACGATCTGTAATCTTGACTCGAATCTTCTTCCATTGGAGATCTAGTAGTTCCTTTCCTGGACGAGCACCTGTATCCATCAAGATACGAACATAGTCAAATAACATTTGACGCTGCTGCCGCTTGGCTTCAGAAGTACCTCTAGCAATCCAAGCAGGAAAGTTAGCCATGATTGCATTGATCTCCTCAACCTCAAATGTTGGGAACTTGTCGGATTTACGCCCCTTGGTCTCTAGCTTGGGAACCTCAGATGATTTGATGAAGCGCCGACTAACAGCCTCCTCAAAGATCTTGTTCAGACATACGTTGTGAGTACGCATACTGCTATAGGCCGGTGGTCGACCTAACTTCTCCCCAAGCCAAGCACGGTAATTGTCCATAGCAGCAACATCAATACTGCAGATACTCATGTTGCCAAAGAACTCGATAATGTAGTCATTGATGATGCGTCGATAGTCTCTGTATGAAACTGGCACCTTTCCTCTAGACTCCTCTGTGTCCATAGTCTGTAGCGTTAGCTTGGCCACATCTCTGAACTTTTTGGTCACCACAGGAATGTCAGCAGCACTCCTTACTTCTGCTTCAATCATCAGACGTTGAGCACGTTCTGTTGCAGCATAGAGATCAGACTCCTTTGTAGAGGCAGCAAACCAACGATTGCCAATCTTGTATCGGCACTGCCAAGCAGCGCTGTGCGCACGTTTGTACACGATCAACTTCTTGGGCAATAACTGAAAAGTACTTTCTAATTTTTCTGGCATAGCAATAATTTATTTTCTGATCGCCAGCACAGTCAACCAATCTAGCAAGTCCGTCCAATCTGGAAAACTTTTACTGTTTTTGGTTGACTAGCACTCAAGAAAACGATCAA
>JAHEEQ010000191.1 GCA_024640585.1 Micrococcales bacterium | reverse complement strand
GCCCGATTCATGGCAGAAGTGCGGGGAATGGAATTGGAAAGTCTGTGTAGACATCTATCTGACAATTCCGAACAAGTTTTTGGAAATTTCAGCAATGTCTGAGTTTCTAGGCGCTACCGAAATCCGCGAATTAGCAGCCAGCATTGATCTCAAGCCAACAAAGGTTTGGGGACAGAACTTTGTAATCGACGCAAACACGGTTCGTTCAATTATTAAACATGCTGGTATTAATGAAAATGATGATGTGGTTGAAGTTGGACCTGGACTTGGTTCCTTAACGCTCGGATTACTGACTGCAAGTAAGTCCGTGACTGTGATTGAAATTGATCCCAAACTCGCAGTTTTATTGCCTAAGACCGTCGAGAAGAAAGCTCCCGAATTCGCATCCAAATTAACTGTAGTTCAAAATGATGCGCTGCAAGTGAAAGAATTGAATGTGCAACCAACTGCGCTCGTAGCAAATTTGCCATACAACGTATCAGTTCCAGTAATTATTCATTTGCTAACACAATTTCCATCCATAAAAAGAGTTTTGGTGATGGTGCAAGCAGAAGTCGCAGATCGCTTGGCATCAGGACCAGGCTCAAAGGTTTATGGAGTGCCTAGCGTTAAAGCTCGGTGGTTCGGCAAAGTGCAAAAAGTTGCGAATATTGGCAAGAATGTTTTTTGGCCAGCACCAAACATTGATAGTGCACTTGTGTTAATTGAACGACATGAAGTTCCTTTGGCTGATATCGTCCAATCCGATTTGTTTGCAGCTATTGATGCGGCATTTGGACAGCGCCGCAAGATGTTGCGCTCCGCTTTGAGCACCTGGGCAAACGGAAATGCAGAGGAAATTTTGGTGCATGCCGGTATTGACCCCACGCTTCGCGGTGAAGAACTAGATGTGATGGACTTTGTAAAGATTGCAAAAGCCAAGTCTGAGTTTGGGGGAGTTTGATGGCACGAATAAAGTCGGTAGAGGTCAAAGTCCCTGCAAAAGTTAATCTTGCACTCAAAGTTGGCGGACTAGCTGAAGATGGTTTTCACCCTATCGAAACACTTTTCCACGCGGTTGGGATTTATGACACAATCGTGGCAACACCAAGCGATGTGCTCGGTCTTGAGTTCTCGGGCGAAGGCGCAGAATCTCTCCCGCTCAACCACTCAAACCTTGCCTGGCAAGCGGCTGAATTAATTGCAGATTATGCGAACATTGAACCAAAAGTGCATTTGAGTATTCATAAAAATATTCCTATTGCTGGTGGCATGGCTGGGGGAAGCGCCGACGCAGCTGGAACTCTGGTTGCCTGCGATGCACTTTGGCAATTGAATTTGACTCGCGAGGAATTGATGAAACTCGCAGCACAACTTGGAAGTGATATTTCATTTCCTTTAGTGGGTGGAACCGCAATTGGTCGAGGTCGCGGGGAAGTCATTACTTCGCTTTTGACGCGAGGTGAAATCCATTGGGTTTTTGCTGTCTCGTCGCAAGGTTTATCAACACCAAAAATTTACAAAGTGTTCGATGAATTGAATCCAAATCCAGAAGCACCGGTTATTCCGCAAGATCTAATTGCTGCTTTAACTAGCGGAGATATCAAAACGGCTGCAAAACTCATGGTAAATGATTTACAAGCACCTGCAATCTCTGAGCGACCAGTGCTTTCCAAAATTCTAAAAGCTGGCGAACATGGTGGAGCAATTCATGGAATTGTCAGTGGCAGCGGTCCAACTTGCGCCTTCGTTGCACGTTCGCATGAAGACGCTTCGAACATCGCTCACGAACTACAAATCTCAGGTGTGGTTGAAAGAACTTTGCTTGCTGTCGGTCCCGTTAAAGCCGCCCACGTTACTGAAGTTACGTATTTTTAAATGCTTAGGTTTTAGAGCCCTGCGATAACGATTTCTGATAATTCTTTTCGTTCGCGCATTACAGATTCACGTTGCAAGATTTCTGCTGGTAGATCAGTATCAGTTGCATATTTGCCAACTGCAATTAGAACTACAGGTTGCAAGTTCACAGGTGAATCAAGTGCTACTAAGAGTGCGTCTTTGTCGAAACCACCGATTTGGTGAGTGTGAAGATTGATTGCCTGCGCTTGCAAAACAAGTTGCCCAACTGCAAGACCGGTGTCAAATGGGGCCGAAGCTCGCACTTCACCTTTTTCATTTGTCTTTTCAAAAAGAACCGCAATTAATGCGGAAGAGTTAGGAGCCCAATTCACATTAAATCCTGAAAGTGTGGAAGTGAATTTTTCAAAGAGCTCATCGCCACGAGTTGCAACTGCAAATCTCCAAGGTTGCATGTTATTTGCGGATGCCGCCCACCGAGCCGCCTCCAAAATTGTAATCAATTCATCTTCGGAGATTTCGTAGTTTGCATCGAATGCACGAGTGCTCCACCGTTCCAAAATGATTGGGTGTAGATCTGCGGTGGTTTGGGCTTTCTTCATTATTCCTACTTCGCTAGTTTCAATACTTTTCCGGCCAAAGATCTCTGGCTGTTTTTTAATAGTTGATCAACAATTTCATTCATAACAATTACTGATGGTGCTTCTGGATTTGATATTGGCATTGGCAAACCTTCGTCACCACCTTCACGGATTCGCACATCGAAAGGAATTTTGCCAAGAAGTGGCACTTCCTTTTCAGTCGCCTTAGAAAGTTCGGCTGAAACTTTTTGGCCGCCACCTTCTCCAAACAAGTTCATTTGCTCCCCGCACTTTTCGCAAGTAACCGCGCTCATATTTTCAATCACTCCAGCAATCCGTTGCGAGATTAATGTCGCCATCATTCCTGCGCGAATTGCAACTTCAGCAGCTGCGATTTGTGGTGTGGTCACAACGATTATTTCTGCATTTGGTAGTAATTGCGCGGTAGAGATCGCAATATCACCAGTTCCTGGAGGTAAATCCAAAAGCAAAATATCTAAGTCACCCCAGTAGAAATCTGCTAGAAATTGTTCGAGCATTTTCCCGAGCATTGGACCGCGAAGAGCTACTGGGCGAGAGGTATCGCCACCTTTCATCCCAAGCACCGAAAGCGCCTTCACTCCATGTGCTGATGGCGGTATGCGTAAATCTGGATCAATTTGTGTTTGTTCGGCACTCAGTCCAAGAATGCGCGGGATTGAATGTCCGTAAATATCTGCATCGATAATGCCAACGCTTAAACCTTTTTGAGCGAATACAACCGCAAGATTTGCAGTTAGAGAAGATTTTCCAACTCCACCTTTGCCCGAAGCAATCGCGAACACTCGAGTCTTTGAATCTGGGCGAACAAATGGAATTTCTCTCTCAGGTCCGCGAAGCTGCAATTTCAATTTGTTGCGTTGTTCATCGCTCATTACATCTAGTTCAACATG
>JAHEEQ010000204.1 GCA_024640585.1 Micrococcales bacterium | reverse complement strand
TCGGAGATGTCCAAGCTTTTATTCAATATTCCCGTCAATTCACCATGCCACTCTCAGGCATTGCTGGCCAAATGAATCAATTGCAGTCAGGCATTGCATCTGCTGAACGTGTATTCGAAGTCATGGATGCAGTCGAACAGCTAGAAGATCGAGATTCAGGTGAAGTATTCAAAGCTGAAGGCAAAGTTGAACTCAAAAACGTAAGTTTTCAATATATTGAGAACAAGCCGTTGATACATGACTTTGATCTAACTGTTGAGCCTGGACAAACTGTTGCAATTGTTGGACCAACTGGTGCTGGTAAAACCACAATTGTGAACCTCTTGATGAGGTTCTATGAAATTGATGGTGGAGAGATACTTTTAGATGGCATAAACATTGCTTCAATGCCAAGAGAAAAGGTCCGCCGCAACTTCGGCATGGTTTTACAAGATACCTGGCTATTTGGTGGAACTATCCGCGAAAATATTGCTTACGGCAATACCGAAGCTACAGAAGATCAAATTGTGCAAGCAGCGGTCGATGCCCACGCCGATCGCTTTATTCGTACACTTCCAGATGGATACAACACAATTATTGAAGATGATGCGACGAACATTTCGGTGGGTGAACGTCAGCTTCTAACAATTGCACGAGCATTCCTTGCAGACCCTGCTGTACTTATTCTTGATGAAGCGACAAGCAACGTTGATACGCGCACTGAAGCACTTATTCAAGGTGCGATGCAAAATCTAAGAATCGGTCGAACCGGATTTGTTATCGCACATCGACTTTCAACCATTCGTAATGCCGATCGAATTATCGTGATGCAAGACGGTGGGATTGTCGAACAAGGCACACATGAAGATCTAATTTCATCTGGTGGGCATTATTCGAATTTGTACAAAACTCAATTCGATGTTGATTAATTTTTTGGTGAAAATGCAGAAAGTACTTTAACGATTCTTTCGTTGGCTTCTCTTTCGCCAACTGTTATGCGAATTCCTTCTGGAAATGGCCGAATAGCAATTCCGGCTGCTTCGCAGGCAGCTCTTAGTTCTTCGACATGCAAAGTCGAAATCCAAAAGAAATTTGCATGTTGTGGACCAATTTCCCAGCCAGCTGCTCGCAATTTTCCAAGAACTTCATCACGCGCAACCGAAATTTCTCGAACTCGGCTTTGCAATTCTTGATTCGCTACTTCAGTCAGTGATGCGACAACTGCTACTTGCGCAAGTGAGTTTACGCCAAACGGTAATGACACCCGACGTACAAAGTCCGCAATCTCAGGTTGGGCAACTACATATCCAACTCGCAAGCCCGCCAAACCTTGAGCTTTTGAAAAGGTCCGGAGTAATGCGATGTTTTCGTACTTGTTGAAGAAATCAAGCCCGCTAACCATTTGGGCATCAGAGACAAAATCTACATATGCTTCATCAATCACAACCAACACATTGTTTGGAACTTTTTTCATGAAAGCTTCGAGATCGTCAGATGAAATCGCGTTTCCGGTTGGATTATTTGGTGTGCAGACCAAAACCATTTTGGTTCTTAAAGTTATCGCACTTGCCATTGCATCTAAATCGTGTGAGTTGTCACTCTTTAGAGGAACAGGCACACCTGACACCCCACAAAGTTGCATCCAAATTGGATACGCCTCAAATGACCGCCACGGATAAATTACTTCATCCTCAGCGCCAGCCATTGCTGAGATTAGATGACCTAAAACAGCAACCGAACCAGTTCCGGCAGCAATGTTTTCGGAAGTTACGCCAAGAGATGCTGCAATTGCATTTATCATTTCGGTGTTTAAAGGATCTGGGTAGCGATTTATGTTTTTGGAAGCATGATTTATTGCTTCTAGCACAGAAGGTAAGGGTGCAAACGCATTCTCATTGCTACTTAATTTAAATACCTCAAGCCCATCGATTGGTTGCAACTTTTGTCCCGCTTTGTATGCGGGCAAACTATGCAGATCAGAACGAACTTGAGGTTTTTTCATTAGTTTGCAAACTCACTTGTAATTATCGAATCAGACTTAAAGTATTGACGCACTTCTTCCCAAGAGAAAGATACTGCTGGTTGCCCAGATGAGTATGGGCCGACTGCATATTGTTGGAAAATGATTGCTAATCCATCCTTCTTTGATGCGAACCAGGCATCAAAATTCACGTCGTTTTCCAAAGTTTGGAGAATTGTTGCTTTTTCATCCAAATCCACACCAAAAGTTCCTGCCTGTTCGCCAAGAGCGGATGCCACAACTTCATTAAATGCGATGCGCTGTGCTGGGTCAATTTGAGAGATTAAAGATACTGTGCTTCCGTCGCTCAAATTGAAACCGAACGTCTTTATCACTGCAGCTCCGTGTGCCCCACCTTCATATGTGTAATAGGAAAGTGTTAAACCGTAGAAGCCATTACTCACTGCTGATTCATCGTAGGTCATGTTGAATTCAAGTACGTCTGACTTCTTTTTGGTTTTGAAGTTCTCTTTTGCTCTTTTTTGAAATGAACCAATTTCCGAAGCAATCCACTCATTCACAGTGTTCGCGATTGTGGTCTCGACATCAGATGCTCCATCTTTCAGAGTCAACTTAACGGCATCAATGTGGTCGTAAGTCTTGTCTTCCGGAAGTGCGTATGTAGAAACCGACAAGTGATCAAGAGTTGTGATTTCAATTTCCTCAGATGATGCACTCTTGGAATTTGTAGGAAGCGGATCAACTGAATTATTGCTGCAAGCGGTTATTGCAAATAACAATGTGAATGCGGCCAGGAACTTTTTCATCTTCTGCTTTCTAATTTGGAACATCCCAGCTAAAGCGCTGGGTATGGATACTTGTGTACGGAAAGGCGTCGGCTGAGCGTACGCCTTCAATGCTTCTAATCTGGTTATGCAAAACGTGCGCAAACTCTTCACGGCTTTGGCAGACAATTTCGCACATAATGTCGTATCCGCCCACTGACATCACCATGTAGATGACGTTCTTGATTTCTCCAAGCCGATCGGCGACATCCTTTGCAAGGCCATCAACCCGAATTCCAATAATGGCAGACTCTGTGTATCCAAGTGCAATCGGATCTGTCACAGCAACGATCTGTAAAACTCCGTTGTCGCGCAGTTTTTGAATTCGCGCACGCACGGCGGGTGGAGTTAATTTCACAATTTCTGCAATATCTGCATAAGATGCTCTACCATCTAGTTGGAGCTCGCGAAGAATCTGCTTATCGATAGGGTCGAGGTTATTTCGCATTATTCCTTCCCCACTAATTCCAAGCAGGCTTCTCTAAACAACTCAGTGTGCCTTTCGACATCACTCATTTTTGTGTCTCGACACATCAAGGCCATGTTGTGAAATGGAGTGATTAAGACTCCCCGATTCGCAGTGTAAAGATGGAAATACTCTTCTAAATCCGCATCTGCGGTTTTTGCTGATTCTGTGCCATTTCTTGGTGCTGGATTTGTAAATCTGTATTCAGCGCGAGCTCCAAGTTGGGTGCAAGTCCACGGCAAATTGCATTCTGCAATAGCAGCTTCAACACCTTCGCGAAAAGCTGTTGCAAGTTCAATCATTTGTGGCCATGAATCATCAGTCAAAACACTTTCGAGTGTTGCGCGCATTGCTGCAATTGAAAGTGCATTACCTGCAAGCGTGCCACCTACACCACCAACATCAACAATGTCTGCTTCTTCATGTGCAGTGATCTTGCGAGCAAGTTCTTGTGTAATTCCATAAGTTCCAGATGGAATTCCGCCACCAATCGCTTTACCAATAATGAAAATATCTGGCTTGAGTCCCCAAGCTTTAGTCGCACCACCAGGGCCAACCGAAATCGTGTGGGTTTCGTCAATCATCAAAAGTGTGCCAGTTTCGTCGCAAGCTATACGAAGGTCTTCCATAAAGTTTGGATCCGGTAAAACAATTCCAATGTTTGTCATTGCCGGTTCGGTTAAAACTGCTGCCACATCCCCATTCGCAAGTTCACGGCGAACAGCTTCAATGTCATTGAATTCAACAACTCGAGTTGTCAGATCTAATGGAACGGGTGGTGCCACATTGCCTGGGCGCGAAATTGCTTTGCCGTTTTCATCTGGAATTGCAAAAGTTTCATCAACACTTCCGTGATAAGCGTATGCAAAAACTAAAATCTTTTGTCTGCCAGTTGCAAGGCGCGCTAAACGAATTGCCCAACGGTTTGCATCAGTTGCAGAAAGTGTGAACGACCAAAGTGGTAGACCAAAGCGTCGACTTAACTCGCTTCCCACCCATTGCGCGTCTGTAGTTGGCAACATTGTTGTGATGCCACCTAAATTCTCCATTCGATCTTTTACTGCAGCCACTGTCTCTTTCGGACTGTGACCTGTCATGGCCCCTGTGTCGCCCAGTGCAAAATCAATAATTTCATTTCCATCAATGTCGCGAATCTGATTGCCGTGTGCACTATCTAAATAAAGTGGAAAGCCACCTGCCCATTTGTTCATCCAAGTCATTGGCACTCTGCCAAAAAGATTGTCAGCCGCTTTGAAAGCAGCCTGAGATTTTGGATGGCGCTGCACATACAGTGCCCGTTCGCGAGCAATTAGGTCTGCTAAGTGTTTAGGGTCAAACGAGTTCATTGATTACCTTTGAAAACTTTATTTTCATAAGGTGAGAACTTTGCTCGCTTTGATTTATTAAGTCAAGGCGCGCATTGTCAGGTTATTGCAAAGGTTTTAGATACCCCGTGGCATATCAGTAAAGCAGCTCTTGTGTGCTTGGAAGGCCACTTGAATATCTTTCGTAATGCCGTTGCGGTGTTTGGCAATGATTAGTTCTGCCTCACCGGCCTTAGGGCTTTCTTTGTCGGTTTCGCGGCTGATCATGATGACAATATCGGCATCTTGCTCAAGAGAACCTGATTCACGAAGGTCTGAGAGCACTGGTCGCTTATCGGCGCGGGTTTCAGGTCCACGGTTTAACTGGCTGAGGGCAACAACCGGGATATTAAGTTCCTTGGCCATCAATTTCATTTGGCGTGAAAATTCGGAAACTTCTTGCTGACGGCTTTCCACTTTCTTACCGGATGTCATCAACTGGATGTAGTCGACCACAACCATGCGGATTCCGTGACGTTGGACAAGTCGACGAGCTTTCGCGCGAATTTCCATCATAGTTAGGTTTGGTGAATCATCGAGGAACAAAGGCTTCGACGCAATGTCACCCATCTTTACAGCGAGTTTGCCCCACTGTGATTCATTAATTTGTCCGTGACGTATATTTGAAAGGGGAATATTTGATTCCGCCGCCAACATACGCATAACAATTTCAGAGTTCGACATTTCAAGTGAGAAAAATGCGGTTGGCATGTCGTGTTTGATTGAAGCAGATCGGACAAAGTCCATACCCAAAGTGGTTTTACCTTGACCTGGTCGACCTGCCACGATGATTAACTGACCCTTTTGGAAGCCTTGCGTGATGTCATCGAGTTCATGAAAACCAGTCGGAACACCAATGATTCCTTCGCCTCTTTGGTTCATCGCTTGAAGTTCGTCAAAAATATCAGGCATCACTTCGATGAGTGCTTTGAAATCTTCAGAGCGACTTTCGTTTACACCAAAAACTTCTGATTGGGCGCGATCGACAATGTCGTCTACTTCACCGGTTTGGTTGTAGCCCATTTGTGTGATTCGAGTTCCGACTTCAACAAGGCGGCGCAAGATGGCGCGGTCTTTGACAATTTGTGCGTAGTAATCAGCATTGGCTGCAGTTGGAACACCGGAAACCAAGGTGTGTAAATATGCAGCGCCACCAGCTTTTGTTAGTTCGCCTTGCTTTGTTAATTCGGCAGCAACGGTAACAGCATCTGCTGGGGAATCTGATATTGAAAGTTTTTGAATAGTTGAAAAAATAATTTGGTGGTTTGGTCGATAAAAATCTTCGGCTTTTAGTGCGAAACGACCAACATCTGTAATTGCGTCTTTGGATAAAAGCATCGAACCGAGCACGCTAGCTTCAGCTGCTATATCTTGAGGTGGGAGTCGATCTGGTCCAGAATTTTCCGAGTAACTCGGTAGCTCATGCACGCTCATTTTCACCTCTGCTTTGGATAGGAGGCAGTTCTAACTATTCACAGTGACAAAATCCAACATCCCTGTTGATAACCATGTGTAAAACAGGGGGATAGACGGTGGAAACACGCCATTGACCCTGTGCACAGTTTGGGAAAACCTGTGGATGAAAAATGGAAAAATCCCCTTTTTGTGAGTGTTTTTTATCCCCAAGCGGTGGATAAAAACCCATACGGGACTTCTCACAATGTGAAATGTCTTTCAAGCAATGATTACCCCATGACAATCAAGGTAGCGATGGTTTGCATGGGAAATATCTGCAGGTCACCCATGGCTGAACATGTGTTTCGCGGCAAGGCGCTAGCGGCTGGTTTAGATGTTGAAGTTGTAAGTGGTGGCACTGGTGGATGGCACGCAGGTGAAGGCGCGCACCCGCGAACTCAAAAAGTTTTGACGGATAACGGATACACATCCGACCACATTGCAAAACAAATTACTAGCGACTGGTTTGAAGAATACGATTTTTTAATCGTAATGGATCAAACAAACTTCCAAGACATAAAAGAATTCGCACGAAATAGCAAAGACATGAAAAAAGTTTCGTTGCTTCGCGATTATGACAAGAGTGCAACAAAAGGAAGTGCGGTGCCAGATCCGTATTACAGTGATTACAGCGCATATTTGGAAGTTTTTAAAATGGTGGATGCAGCCTGCGATGGGTTAGTTGAGTTTCTAAAAAACTAGACAAAAGGGCGACACAGATTTCTCTGCATCGCCCTTCTTTAGCTTTGTTAGTTTGCTACAACTTCAACATTGAATGAAGCTTCAACTGCTGGGTGCAAACGCACACCAACCTTGTGCTTTCCAGTGTTCTTGATGTGCTTTGCAATTGTGATTGCGCGCTTGTCTAGTGAAGGTCCGCCAGCTTGACGAACTGCTAGAACAACATCTGCTGCAGTAATAGAACCGAAAAGACGTCCGTTTTCACCAGCGTTTGTTTTGATAACAACGCTGAGGCCTTCAAGTTGACCTTTAACTTCTTTTGCGTGTTCGGTGCCACGGATTTCGCGAGCCTTTTCAGCACGCTTGATCTGAGTTGCTTGACGTTCGCCGCCCTTTGTCCATGCAACTGCGAAGCCGCGTGGAACTAGGAAATTGCGACCAAAACCGTCTTTAACTTCAACAACATCGCCTGGAGTTCCAAGGCCGTCAACTGACTGGGTGAGGATTAGTTTCATCAGTCAATCTCCTTAGCGTGCGCTTGATGTGTAAGGAAGCAATGCAACTTCGCGAGCATTCTTAACTGCCATAGCAATGTCACGCTGGTGCCGTGTGCAGCAACCGGTTACGCGACGAGCACGAATCTTGCCGCGGTCGGAAATGAATTTGCGTAGCAAGTTGATGTCTTTGTAATCAACCGACTTAGCTTCTTCTTTGCAAAATGAGCAAGCTTTTTTCTTTAGCTTGCGTGGATCTATTTTTTTATCTGAACGATTATTACGTTCTGGTCTGGCCATCGTGGTGCTCCGATTTCTGATACGTAGTCCGACATTTTTAAACGCCGGGATGGGCCGATTAAAGGTTTAGAAAGGTGGTTCTTCAGTAGGGGCGCCCCACGCAGATGCTGGTGCTTGTGATGCCCATGGATCTTCTGAACCATTGTCAGCTGGTCGTGCGCCTGCGGCAGAACTTCCAGCATTCTTAGAGATCTTTGCAGTGGCGTTGCGCAATACTGGACCAACATCTTCAACATCGATGTCGATTGAAGTTCGCTTTTCGCCTTCTTTAGTTTCGTAGTTGCGTTGACGCAAACGGCCAGTAACGATGACGCGAGTTCCACGAGTTAGAGATTCAGCAACGTTTTCTGCGTATGTGCGCCAAACCTGGCAACGCAAGAAAGTGGTTTCGCCGTCTTTCCATTCGTTTGTATTCTTATCAAAATTACGTGGTGTGCAAGCAACTGTGAAATTTGCAACTGCAACGCCTGATGGAGTGAAACGTAATTCTGGATCACTTGTCAGGTTGCCAATGAATGTAACCTGAATATCTCCAACAGCCATGATTTACCTCTTTAGTCTCTAGCGCTGATCTGGTCGCATGACCTTAGTGCGCATAACAGACTCGTTGAGGCTAAGTTGACGATCCAACTCAGCGACAGCTGCTGGTGAGCACTGTAGATCAAGCACGGCATAAATGCCTTCGGCTTTTTTATTGATGTCGAATGCCAAGCGACGACGACCCCAAATATCAACTTTGTTGACAGTTCCGCCGTCTTTTTTGACGACGTTCAAATAGGTATCGAGCGATGGTGCGACGGTACGTTCTTCTAGATCTGGATCTAGGATGACCATAACTTCATAATGACGCATGCTTAGGTAACACCTCCTACGGGCTTATCGGCCACGGTCCTTCCGTGGCAGGAGGGCATTGCGTTTCCCTTTGCTCCGAATATCTGACTCAGAGCTCTGGTGTTCTCAAGAGAACCGGCGAAGGGTACTAAAGGCTGGCTAAACCCCCAAACTTCTGCTGATTTTGTGAGTAAACAGGGCATCTAGACTCGGCAAATGCGCATTGTTACTTGGAACGTTAATTCCATCGGGGCCAGGCTAGAAAGAGTTGTGGCTTGGGTGGAGGCCAATTCGCCTGATGTGGTGTGCATGCAAGAACTCAAATGCACAACCGAAAATTTTCCGGCAGCCGAATTCGAAAAGCTTGGTTATCAAGTGGCGGCGCTTGGAACTGGAAGATGGAATGGTGTGGCGATCATTTCAAAAGTCGGTTTGGAAAATGTGGTTAGAAATCTAAAAGACCAACCGATTTTCGAAGATGGAATTGAGCCACGGGCAATTGGTGCGACTTGTGGTGGTGTTCGAGTTTGGTGCGTTTACGTACCTAATGGCCGCGAAGTTGATCACGATCACTTCAACTACAAAATTAATTGGTTAAACGCTTTACGCAAAAATGCGGAAACCGAAAATTCGAGCAGTGAACAGCCGTATGCAATCATTGGAGATTTCAACGTCGCGCCCAATGACGATGATGTTTGGGATATAAAAGATTTTGTAGATGCCACTCACGTAACTCCTGTCGAACGCGCAGCAGTCTTGCAACTAAATGAAGTTGGTTTGACTGAAATCATGCCACGTTCATTAAAAGGTAAACCATTTACTTTTTGGGATTACCGAGCACTAATGTTTCAAAAAGGTATGGGTATGCGAATTGATTTAGTTTATGCAAATTCTACTTTTAGCAAACTTGCGAATGATGTTTGGATTGACCGCGACGAACGAAAAGCTAAAGGCGGATCCGACCACGCCCCTGTCGTGATCGACTTGAGCCTCTAGTCGCCTTTTTAATTACCACAAAAATCAATCCTGCAGTTGTAAACCACTGAATTAGCAAAATGATGCTGTAGATCTGTTGGTTAATTGCACCGCTTGCATTCGAATCTTGCAAAAATAGCAAATAACGCCAAATGCCAACGAAATAAAGTAATTGGGCTGTATTCCAAATAATCCAATGAGATCTTTTGTGCAAAACAAGAGCAACAACTGGAGTGAGCCAAAGCCAATACTGAGGTGAGTACACCTTATTGAATAGCAAAAAAGTGCCGAGTAGCAATAACATGGATTCAGCGACATTCAATTTTCGATGGTAAAGAATTGCAATCAGCAGTGCGATTGCTACTGCAACCAATCCAATTATGTTTGCCTGATTTGTTGAGACATTGATTGAAAACAGATTTCTAAGCGCAAGATAAATAGAGCCAAAATCAATCCCACGTGATTTGGAGAAGTTGTAAAACTCCCACCACCCTTTATTTGCGCCGACAAATACAGGTAGGTTTATAAAGAACCAGAAAAATGCAGAGCTTAAAAGAACAGTAAAAGCAGATGAATATTTGCGTTTTCGCAGGGCATCAAGTAGCAAAGCAGGGAGTAACAGACCGGGGAATAACTTTGCAGCGGTTCCGACTGCGACCATTAGTCCAGTTGCGAAAGGGCGATCTCGCTGCCAGTAAAACATTGCACCAACAAAAGCGAGAACTGGAAGTGCATCCCAATTTATCGCGAGAACAAAAAAGATTGCTGGAGAAAATGCCATCCACCAATTCGCTTCACTATTTGGCTTATGTAATTTTGCAAAGATCATGACTGCGACTGCAATCATCGCGAGATTCATTAGCCAAGTGATGTAAACAAAAAGTGCGGCTGGATTTTGGGAAGATAAATGCGCCAACAAATTTGCAAACCACATCTGCAAACCAGTTAGGACAGGGTATTCAACATGTCTTGTTTGATCTGAAATTTCAAAATAAGGAATTAGTTGGTCCGCAAGGCCCCGTCCAAAATAAAGTGGGCCTACATCGCTGTAACAAAGATTTGTGAAAGTCTCGGTGGAGCTTCCCCACATGAAAGGCGCGCATGCCGATTTTAGAAATAATCCAGCCGCTCCGAAAATCGCAGTAATTGCACCTATCCCGTAGGGAAGATTCTTAATAATTGATTGTCTAGTCACTGAACTACCGTGAAATTTCTCGAAGCTAAGACTTCGTCGTCTCCTGGAACAGTCGCGTAATCGGCAGCTTTAAAACCAATTGAAATTATTACAACCCAGAGAATGACCGAGAAAACTGCATAATTAATTGGATTGATTCCACGAGTTCCAACAGATCCTTCGTAGTTCATCCAAACTGAAATTATGTAAACAATCATTGGAATTGTCGTACGCAATAAATATTTCACGTTTGGGAATGAAATCACTAATAAGAACAAGATGTGAATAAGCGATTGCGGCGAAATACTTGTGTCTGTTAACACCCCAATACAAGCAAATATCAGCATCAATAATTCAACTCGAAAATCAAAAACCGAGATTGCTGCCCATCGAATAATGAAAACAGTTAGAGCGAGCCCAATCCAAATTGAAATCAAACCCTGCGGGCTGCCGACATCAGATAAAAGAGACCAGATGTACAGCGGCGTTCCATCACCATACTGGTCGCTAAATGTGAGGAGAGGTTGATGAGCAATAATTCTCGGGACATTGCAGATTAAAACTGTTGCAGTAGAAATTGCTGCGTATTTTGCAATGTGTTTTGTAGTGGCGTACTTGTACAGCTGAATCAAAATCGCAAGTGGAACGATCCAAGTCCAACTACCGCTTGCAATTGCTAAACCTGAAAGAATTGCGGAAGTTTGCAGTCTTCGTTTATAAAAATAGTACAAACTCGCTGTTGCAAATGCCACCGCAAACATGTCATTTGAAATGAAGGCGGTGAATGCCCATAGCGGCATCAAAGCGAACAAAATTGCAGCTTTTGGCTTTAGGGCAGGAAATTTCGAGATTAGAACTGTTGTGAATACAAATGCTGCACTTATTAGAAGTTGAAATAAAACGGTATGTACCAAAAAATCGCCTGGTATTTTTGAAATTAGCCACATAAATGCATGTGGAATCGGCGAAATGTCAGGCGGCAAATTCTTCGCAGCGAATTGCACAGGAATGTCTGAGTAGCAAAAACTAGTGAACTGAGATTCTGTGTAGTTTGAGTTTCTACAAGGCGCGTGCATTAAGAATGTTGCGAACATCATGAACAAGCCCGCGAAAATTGCAGCACGTGTCATCAACGCTTTATTCATGATTATGGAGTTTCAGTTGCTGATTCAGTTGCAGTTTCAGTTGATGTTGCCGTGTCAGTTGGGGTTGGTGAATCCGTAGGTAAAACCGTGCTTGAAGGTGTGGCTGTCGTAGTAGGGAATTTTTCTTTTGGTAAATCTTTCAAAGCAGCAGACATGAATGCTGAGAAGATACGAGCTGGGAAAGAACCACCTGTTACAGATCCAAGACCGCCAGTGCCGTTCAATGAGATTGGATTGCCATTTTCATCCTGCTTACTCATCATCACAGTTGCAGCCAATTGCGGACTAAATCCGCAGAACCATGCAGACATATTGTTCGATGAAGTTCCAGTCTTTCCAGCAATCTCTCTACCCGAAACAGCTGCCGCCACACCTGTTCCTTGCAGAACTACTTGACGCAGTGCATAAATTGCTGTGCTTGCAACTTCAGGTGCATATGCGTTCGAAATTTCTGGTGAGCCTTGATAAATCAATCCGCCGTTTGGACTGGTTACTTCTTTTAGTAACCAGCCTTTTGCATGAGTTCCTTGAGCAGCAACGGTTGCATACGCTTCAATTATGTCTGAAGCGGTTGGGCTGGCAGAACCAAGAACGAAAGTTAAGTCGTGGTGCGGATCTGTCAAAGCTGTTGAGATTCCAGAACGGTTTGCAATGTCAATCAGATTTTCGACACCAACATCGTAAGTGAGTTGCACATAAGCAGTGTTGACCGAATGGATTGTTGCTTGCAAGAGATTTAATTTCTTAAATTTTTCACTTGCATAGTTATTTACTTCATAACCATTAATGACGAGTTTGGATTTACCTGGAAGTGGGTAGTCCAATGAATAGCCATTTTCAATTGCCGCAAGCAATCCAAACAATTTGAAGGTTGAACCACCTTGAGCCGTTGATTGCGTGACATTGTTATATGGCTCAGTTACATAATCTGGTCCGCCATACATTGCAACTATTTCACCAGTGCCTGGGCGTTCGGCAATCAAACCAATACGCACACCCTCTGTGTTGGTTTTAGGTCCAACTCGAAGTACGGCTTTTTCAGCCGCTTTTTGTGCCTTTTTTTCAATGGTTGTGACAACTCGTAATCCAGCAACTCCAAGTGCTGCATCATCGTATCCAAGTGTGTTGAGACGTTTTGAAACTTCACCAAGTATGTAACCCTTTGGACCTGCCAATCGATTTCCATCCATGCGATCGATATAGGTTGGAAATTCCACTTTATTTCGAGTATTGGAATCAAGCCAACTAGCACTGACCATCGCATCGAGTGCAGAGTTCCAACGTTCTTTCAAACGAGGTAAATCAACTTCTGGTGCAAAACCTTCTGGTGATTTGAGTAGCGAAGCTAGGAAAGCAGACTCACTTACGGAAAGTTCACGAACATTCTTACTGAAATAAGCCTGAGCTGCTGCTTCAATTCCATATGCACCACGGCCGAAATACACAGTATTTAAATAGTTTTCAAAAATAGTGTCTTTGTCAGAACTCGTTTCCAGTTTGATCGACAAAACTAATTCTTTGACTTTACGAGTGATCGACCTTTCAGAGGAAAGGTAGGCATTTTTTACATATTGTTGTGTGATTGTGGAGCCACCTTGTTGGCTACCACCAATGACGTTGTTTATAACCGCGCGACCAATACCTGTGATGGAAAATCCTGAGTGGTTGTAGAAATCGCGATCTTCAAGTGCGAGAACTGCATGTTGAACATCAACTGGAATTTGCGCCAAATCAACTTGAACTCTGTTGTATTCGCCAATACGGCCAATCTCATGTTTGCCATCTGCGTAATAAACAATTGTTGCGTTTGCAAACGAAATTTGATTTGGAGTTGGGATTGAAGTTATAGAAACCAAATATGCAAGTGCGAGCGATCCCAATAAGCCAATTGTGAATGTGGTACCAAGAACTAACTTCCAAGAAGGAATAAATCGTCTAAGACCATCTCGGTCGTATCGTGGGTAATTAATAAAGCTTGGCATTGAGATTTTCTTCACTGTGTTACTAAACACTATTAGGCGAAGTCTCGCGGTTTACGTGCGGCTTTGCGCGGGTTGCCGTCACCTAAAACATACGAAACCAACGCATGATTCCAACCGCAACCCTGACAAACTTCAACGGTGTAAATACTTAAAAAACCATACTGCGTTGCCATGCGTGGTAATTCCGTTGGCTTAACAATTTTGCCGCTGGCATGTCCAAGTTCAATTGAATATACATAGGTGAGTTCATTGAGCACTGTTTTCTTACAAATAGGACATAAGCGGTCAGTGATTTGTCCATAATATTTCGCTGCCCGCAATAAGTACGGATCTGTGTCTGCGCCATCAAAATGGAAGCCGGCAGTGCGCCTGATTTCCAAAATGGCCTCGCGCCGAGCTAAAGAATGGTCAACCACATGTCGAGGCTGTTTGGGATCGCTCACTTCTTCTGGTTTCTCGGGCGCGAGCGGTCCAGAGCTCTTCGATTTAAGTCGTGAGCCTTTGATTGCGTTATTGCGCGGAGTAGCCATAGCGGGCCAAGGGTACGGACAATTTTGGGCTCTCGCCCTCTTGATTTGCTCAAATAGAACTTTCTGATGTATCATTTTGATACATCATTGGGAGGTATCAATGCGCAAGTCTTCAGCCGTTGAGCTGGCCATTCTTGGACTTCTTCAAGAGTGCCCACTTCACGGATATGAGCTACGCAAGCGACTTTCCACTTTGTTAGGTGCTTTGCGAGCGATCTCTTATGGGGCGCTCTACCCAGCACTTAGACAGCTATCGGAAGCTGGATACATCAGTGAAACCGGGAATGACTCGGCTCCAGGTCCAGCACTATCCACCAAACGCGCTCGAATCACATACAGCCTGACTACTGCTGGCAAACAGCATTTAGCGGACCTGTTGGCCGAGTCAGGTCCAGAAACTTGGGATGACGAAGGTTTTGGGGTTCGGTTTGCGTTCTTCTCTACTACTGAAAGCGAAGTTCGTCGCCGGATTCTTGAAGGTCGCCGATCACGTCTTGCAGAACGTAGAGCAACACTTCGCGAGAGCGTTGCGCAAGCTCGTGAACGTATTGATCGCTACACAATTGAATTACAACGGCATGGTCTAGACGGTGTTGAAAACGAACTGCGTTGGATTGACGAATTAATAGCAGCAGAAAGTCGCAGTAATAATCAAGTAACAAATTTGAAGGGAATCTCATGAGCGAGATCAGAGTGGCAGTCGTTGGTGTTGGTAACTGTGCCGCATCACTTGTCCAAGGTGTTGAGTTCTACAAGAACGCATCTCCAAAAGAAACAGTTCCAGGTCTTATGCACGTACAGTTTGGTGAATACCACGTTAATGACGTGAAGTTTGTTGCCGCTTTCGATGTTGATTCTAAAAAGGTCGGATTAGATCTTTCAGAAGCAATTCTTGCAAGCGAAAACAACACCATTAAATTGTGTGATGTTCCAAAGTCAGGTGTAACCGTTCAACGCGGTCACACACTTGATGGTTTGGGTAAGTACTACCGCTTAACTATTGAAGAATCAAACGAAGCACCGGTTGACATTGTAAAAATTTTGCAAGACACCAAAGTCGATGTTTTGGTTTGCTACCTTCCGGTTGGTTCTGAAGAAGCAGCTAAGTACTACGCACAATGTGCAATCGATGCAGGCGTTGGCTTTGTAAACGCACTTCCAGTTTTCATCGCAGGTACAAAAGAATGGGCAGACAAATTCACAGCTGCTGGTGTACCAATCGTTGGCGACGACATCAAATCTCAGGTTGGTGCAACTATTACACACCGAGTTTTGGCTAAGTTGTTCCAAGACCGCGGTGTAATTGTTGATCGCACCTACCAACTTAATGTTGGCGGAAACATGGACTTCATGAACATGTTGGAACGCGATCGTCTTGAATCTAAGAAGATCTCAAAGACCCAATCAGTTACATCACAATTGCACCACGACTTAGGTGAAGGCAATGTTCACATCGGTCCTTCTGACTACGTCAAGTGGCTTGATGACCGTAAATGGGCGTTCGTTCGCCTTGAAGGACGTGCATTCGGTAACGTTCCATTGAACTTGGAATACAAGCTTGAAGTTTGGGATTCACCAAACTCTGCTGGCGTTATCATCGATGCAATTCGTGCCTGCAAGATTGCACTTGATCGCAAGATCGGTGGACCTATCTTGTCTGCTTCTTCATACTTCATGAAGTCTCCACCAATTCAATACACTGATGATGAAGCAAAACAAGCAGTTGAAGATTTCATCACTGGAAAAGTTGAACGTTAATTAACCCCTTCATACAAAAACACCGCAGTTTTTACTGCGGTGTTTTTGTTTAGAGATTATTTGTTTTGCTCCCACCATGCAAGTAATTCGCGTGAAGCTTCATCATCACTCATCGGCCCTTTGTCCAAGCGCAGTTCAAGTAGGAAGTTGTATGCCTTACCAACTAGTGGGCCTGGTTTTAACTGCAGCAATCGCATGATTGCCTCGCCGTCTAGTGCTGGTCGAATTGCATTCAATTCCTCTTGAGCTTGAAGCTGTGCAATTCTTTCTTCTAACGAATCGTAAGTGTGAGCTAAGTTGTCTGCTTTACGTTTGTTTCGAGTTGTGCAATCTGCACGTGTGAGTTTGTGTAGTCGAACAAGTTGTTCATCTGCATCTCGTACATATCGTCGTACTGCAGAGTCGGTCCACTCACCGCTGCCGTAACCATGAAAACGCAGATGTAATTCAATTAGGCGATAAACGCTGTCTATTTCTTCATTGCTGAAACGCAATGCCGTCATACGCTTCTTTGCAAGTTTCGCCCCAACAATTTCGTGGTGATGAAATGAAACTCCTCCACCATTTTCGAACTTACGTGTTTTTGGCTTTCCAATATCGTGCA
>JAHEEQ010000183.1 GCA_024640585.1 Micrococcales bacterium | reverse complement strand
GGCCACCATTGACGCCATCACTCTATTCGGTGACAAGAACACCAAGAACGTGGTGCTAGAGAAAAGCTACAAGGAGTACATGGAAGGCTTCACCGATGTGGCCACTGGTGAAGCGCGGCGCGGCTTTATAGAGGTTGTAGAGGAGCTTGAAACACGCTTTCCAGATCCCGCATCCATTGAGAAGGAAGCTGACAAGAAAGCCTTTGTCAAACTCTTCGGTGAATATTTGCGTATCGAAAACGTTCTGCAAAACTACGATGAGTTCGCCAGCTTGAGGGAGCTGCAAAGCGTCGACGTGAAAGACTTGATAGCGTTGGAGGCGTTCAAAGCTAAGCACTATCTGACCGATGAAGACATGACCGCACTGGGTGCTATCACTCTTCCCACCGAGCGAAAAATCCAGGATTACCGATCCACTTACAACGATGTTCGCGACTGGCAACGTCGAGAAAAATCTTCGGATCAGAAGGACAAGTCAAACATCGACTGGGATGACGTAGTCTTCGAGGTGGACTTGCTCAAGTCGCAGGAAATCAATCTGGATTACATCTTGGAATTGATTTTTGACCACAACAAGAAAATCAAGAGTAAGTCTGACTTGGTGGATGAAGTTCGCCGCGTAATTCGTGCCAGCCTTGGTAATCGCGCTAAAGAGAATTTGCTGGTGGACTTTATCAACAAGACAGACCTTGACCAGATTGGCGACAAGGCCAGTGTGATTGATGCCTTCTTCACCTTTGCGCAAGCAGAGCAACTGCGAGAGGCCGAGGAATTAATCAATTCCGAGAGCCTTAACGCCGAGGCGGCCAAGCGTTACATCACCGCTTCCCTCAAGCGTGAATTTGCCAGCGACAGCGGCACAGAGTTGAATGGTGTTTTGCCCAAAATGAGCCCACTGAATCCACAATACCTTAACAAGAAACATGGAGTGCTTCAGAAAGTTAGCGCTTTTGTTGAAAAGTTTAAGGGTGTCGGTGGACACTTTTAAATTTTCTATGCGCTTAAATCAATGTTTACGAGTTAATTTATGACACTCTACGTCAACAACAACGGGCTACTTAAAGAAGTCAGAGAAAAACCGTTCAAACTGGAACGAGAGATCCAAGCTATCTTTGAGAAAAATTTATACGATGTTATGTCGTTGACATTGGTTCGAAGTGAGTTTTCTATTAAGAATAGAAGAATCGACACACTTGCTTTCGATGAGACAACCAATGCATTCATTATCATTGAGTACAAGCGTGACAAGAACATTAGCGTTATCGATCAGGGTTTTACCTACCTTGGTTTGATGCTTGAAAACAAAGCTGATTTCATTATTGAGTACAACGAACAACATAAACGTAACTTGAAAAGAGATGACGTCGATTGGTCTCAGACAAGAGTTGTATTCGTTTCACCATCATTTACTGACTTCCAAGTTGAAGCAACAAACTTCAAAGACATTGCTATTGAACTATGGGAAGTCAAGCAGTACTCCAATGGCACTGTCGCAATTCATGAACTTAAGAAAAGCAAAAGCGCAGAGAGCATCAAGCCGCTAGCTCAACGGAACAAAGAACTTAAACACGTTGTAGATCAAATTCAAGTCTACACAGAGGACCAACACCTCGCAGAGGCATCTCCTGAAATTGGGGAGTTGTATGAAAAGTTTAGAAACTCGATTCTTTATCTTGCTGATGGAATTGAACTGGTTCCGCAGAAGTTTTACTTAGCGTTCAAAAAAGATAAGTCAAACATAGCTTGTCTTGAATTTCAAAAAAAGCGAATAAAAATTTGGATTGGGGCTAAGGCAGGAAAGTTAGACGATCCAAAAGGACTTGCCATAGATGTCTCATCTACTGGTCATTACGGTACAGGAGATTACGAGTTGCGAATTGATAGTGATGCCGACCTTGAGTACATCATGAGCTTGATAAAGCAAGTAATTTAAAACAATGGTTAATCGGAGAAATCAATGAGTTCAACAGAATTAGCCGTCTTTAGCGTAATCTCAATTTTTGTAATTTCATTCTTAGTAAAGTTTGTCAGCCCAGCTAGAAAATTACAAAAGACATTGAGATTAGCAATTTCAAGCCTCGAGGAAACTGAACCAAATACAGCACCTCACAAGGTAGCTGATATTTTTGCTAACGAAAGAACTCTTCTTGGATTATGGAAAGAATTCGCAAAAACACTTCATGAACAAAGGGAGCTGCGAAATGGTGAGCTTCAAACAACGGCAGTTTTTTCAACTGTAACGGCTGATGCTTACTTCAATCCAGAATCAGTTTTTGAAGGTCCGATCAACAGCGAGTTCTTCAAGCACTTGCCCGGCGTATTAACAGGTTTTGGAATTATTGGCACATTTTTGGGCTTAATCCAAGGTCTCCATAGCTTTGCTTCCATTCAACTGGGTAACTCACAAGCAACTCAACTAGGTCTTCAGGACTTAATGAATTCTGTAAGCGGTGCCTTCATTGTTTCTACAGCTGCGATCGTCTCAGCAATTTTGATCACGATAGTAGAGAAATATTTGGTTAAGTCTCTTACTGCTGATGTTCAAGAACTTGTTCAAGCTATTGATCAACTTTATGACGCTGGTGCCAGTGAAGACTATCTCGCAAGGTTAGTTAAAGCAACCGAGGACTCATCAGCGCAAACTAGGGTCTTAAAGGATGCGCTAGTCCAGGAATTAGGCGACTTGCTACGTGAGTTAACTGCGGCCCAGATCAAAGCTTCATCTGAAAACACAGGAACACTAGGTGCGACTATCGGACAAAGCATCAAAGAAAGTCTCAACGAGCCCATGAAGGCACTAGGTGAAATCGTCAAAGGTGCTAGTGGAGATCAATCCGCGACAGCCTCAAAGCTTCTCCAAGAGGTAATGACGAACTTCAGTCAAAAACTTAGTGATCTTTTTGGAAGTCAAATTTCCGATATCAACAGGCTTAACCAAGAAACTTCCGTCAGCATTAAACAAGCGATGGGGGAGATCCAGAAGCTTGTTTCTTCTCTTGAGAACTCAGGTCAGAAAGCTGCTGAGCAAATGTCAGAAAAGATGTTCGCAGCGCTTGAGAAGATGTCCGCCAAACAAGAAGCTATTGATGGACAAACTGCGGCATTCGTGAATGAGCTCAAGAAGATTGTGACTGAAGGACAAGTTGAAGCTCAACAAAAGATGATCGACACTATGTCGGCAATGTCTGAGCAAATCACCAAGCTAACTGGAAGGATGGGAGAAGAGCAAACCGCTATCCAAGAGAAAAGCCAGACCCGTGAGAAGGAAATGTCAGATCGAGCCCAAAACATTGTTTCAGGCATGACTGACAGTGTTAAGTCGGCAGTTGAAGAAATTGCTAAAGCATCTGTCACTATGTCTGACAGTGTTGCGACGT
>JAHEEQ010000182.1 GCA_024640585.1 Micrococcales bacterium | reverse complement strand
GTTCAAAGTTGAGTGCATGAAATCAACACAAAACTTTCAATCTGAGCTTAGTCAATTTGTTGGAACTGAGAAGTTCTATCGCATCACAAGTCGTCACTTACTGACTGATGGCACGAAATATCTAGCTGAACAAGCAAAGTGTTATTGGCTGATGGATGCTATTGCTTCACATCTACCTAAGTACTTTGCAGACTACTTCTGTGTCGCAAATTTAGTCGTGAAAGACTCAAGTGCTGTACTGACGATTGATGATGGAAACGGCAATGTTTACGCACGTCAGATGATTGAGTACACGGACTTTCCATTGCGTGAAATCAAGCTCTACTACTCATTCGATGGCGAGTACTGGGTTGTCATGTTACCCAGTGAGTATTGAACTTAGCATCTTTGATATCTCTTCTCACCCAATGCAAAGAACTCGATTTGGAATTTCAACCGAACATCTTTGGTGATTTTCTGAAGCTCTTCACTGGTTAGTTTTTGTCTCACAACTATTGCGTCATGCACATTCGCAATGACATCCTTTCCAGCTTGCTTGATTTTTTCTCGCACGAAGTCCATAACCTCCGTTTCAGCATGCTGATACAGCCATGACAACAATCTACTGCTGCTTGTGCCACGCTTTGTTTGAAGTCTCTCAATTTTCGTTAAGTGCGGGTACTTTGACTTCATTCGCATCACGATGAAGGAATCAAGTCGAGTTTGATCTTGCTTGAAAGCGGTGATGTATTGCTGGTTCAGAAATCTTTCACGCTCGTTGGCATCGCTCAAAATATCCATGATCGATGTCTCTTGTTCGACCCCGTTTTGATCGACCCATTTTGCTTCGACTAGTTTGGCTCCAAAGCTGAGTGCGGTCACAGCCTCTTTGATCTTTTCTTCTTTCTTCTTCATCGTCCAGGGGCAATCTGCTCTAAAGACATCATCAATCACTTCATCCATGAATGCTTGCTTGTCTTTCAAGTAGTAACTAATACCTGGAAACTCAAGGTCTGGATCTCCTGTCAAATTTTCTGAGTTCATTAGATCCTTTGCGAATGACATCTTCCAACTGATGACACTTGACTTAACGTCGTACTCATACGAGTCACCCAGCATCGCTGCTCTAAGTGACTTATGAACACTTTGCACGCTGTGCCCCTCGTAATAAGTTCTACCGAATTCGCTTGAGTTGACTTTCTGAGGCAACACTCCTTTGTTTAGCTGAGCAATACGAAGGATCTTGATAGCGCAGCGATTATTTGTTTCGGCTTGATTTGTAGATAAATCACTGACTGTGTTTGCCAACAACTTTCTTATGTACCCCTGCAACGACTGAATATCAATAGGAGTCTCGTGGTATTTTTGTTGTCTAGCGGCTTGGAGCAATGCATAGATCTGTTGAAGCATTGGCTGGTATTTATCTTGATCGGCAACTGGAACGTTTTCAAGAAAGTGATTGAGCGCTGTTGGCGCCAACTTTCTGAGTGCACTCAAGTTCTCTTGATCGATGACACGTACAAGTTCTGTAAATGAAATTAAAGAAATTTCATTTGTGAAATTGTTAGCTTGTCTGAGTTGCTCTAGCTTCTTAAAAAGAATGATCCCGTTATCAACTAGCCACTTGTGAACCCTGACATTGCCTTTGCGCCAGACTCGTCCACCTCCATTACCTACGTTTGTGAGCGAGATGTCGTAGGCATCGAACAACCACCCCTCTACGCTTCTACCCCTGGCTATAGTCGTGTTCAGTTCATCTTCAAGATTGGCAATGTACTTTGCCATCATCTCTGGAATTTGATTGATCAATGACGGCTGCTTTCGCTTGAGCGTTTCGTAAACCTCATCAACTAGCTCAAGTCTGATCACGTCATGTACTCCTTGAAAATCATGGGGCCTAACTAACTAATAGTAATTGATCTCATGAATTAATTCCCCATGAGATCTATTGAAAAAAATCTGACGAGCGCAGTCATGCGCGAAGTCAGATGTTGCGCATTTGCGCGACAGACAACCATATGCCACTTGTTATGCATTCCTGTCATTTCTTGTCTTAGTTAGTTGGACCTCTGTTTTTTTTATTTATATGAAACCAAATAAAACTAATCGCAAACCAATGCCACTCCACTCATGAAAGCTAGGAATTTATTCACATCGGCAAAACAATTTACATGTGATTTTTTATAGGAGTACATCACATGTCAGCAATTCTCACATCACTCAAACTTGTTGCCGCTAAACGTCAAGGCGCCATTGATCCCGTTCAATTTCGTAGAAACAAACTGAGTACGAAGCTCAAGGAACAAATCGCAATGGCTATCGCATTTAGTAACGGCGAGTCTTTCACGGTCAAGCGATCACGTAATGTGCGAGATGAACACGGTTACATCAATACGATTGAAGTCGAGAAGAAACCCAAGCCCTGGTGGTTTGCAACAGCAAACAATAAAGTTTGCATTCAAGTGAAGTACGGCTCTAAGGCTCTACCGCTGACACCAAAAGGTGACAAAAACTCTGTTGAGGTTTCAAATGCTGATGAACTAATCACCGTCTTGAAGAAGCTTGATGAAGCGACTATCAACGGAGAGCTTGATACCGCGATGCAGCTAATGACTGAATCAGTTAAGTCTCGATTCAAGAAATAATTCATAGTCCAATGACTTTTTGCCTCGATTAGTTCGAGGCTTTCCACTTGGAAATCGTTGTGCGTATTTCACGCTTTTGTCTCTTGCTATTGATAAATAAAGACATGAGACTTTATGAATTTTCTAACCCATTAAAAATTTATGTTGCAAGAGTGAGACTTGCAAATGGACAAACGGTTGTTGCTACAGAACAAACGACTTCACTTGCTTATGCCCGTGCAATCTTCATTCACATCTATGGTGACAAAAACGTCTTTTCAGTCCAAGAACATGCACAAGCAATCAAGGAGCTTGAAGAAACTGTAAAAGTTGTGAGTCCTCAGGAACAGCAAGTCAAAGCGATGGCTCAACAAGCAAAGCAAATGAATCAGCAAGCCAAAATGATGAAGGCGAAACAATCAGTGGCAAAAGCCAAAATGAACCTACAAAAAGCGAGTCAACCACTGAAGATTTGATCTTCAAATTTCGATCATTCGCCCATCAAATCAAATTAAAAGTCGCTTACTTTCTCGTTTTTTCAGCAACTTCCTGAATCAATACTCACTTGCAAAATTACTCCACGGTGACCGACTTCGCCAAGTTACGTGGCTTGTCCACATCCGTACCCCGCGCACACGCCGTGTGATAGCTGAGCAACTGCAAGGGCACGACGTGCAAGATGGGTGAGAGCACGCCGTAGTGCTCGGGCATGCGAATGACGTTCACGCCTTCACTGCTTTCAATCTTCGTGTCGCCATCGGCCAGCACATACAACACGCC